>JAQUUY010000012.1:2820-23555 GCA_028693645.1 Eubacteriales bacterium
GGAGAACGGATTCATATCAATGCTGAAATCTATGACCTTCAAGGGTTCTCGGGTCATGCGGATCGGGATGGATTGTTAGATTGGCTTGCTTCTTTCGAAAAAGTTCCTTCGCAAATTTTTCTTGTACATGGCGAAGAAGATGCGAAAAAAGATTTTGCTGAACTCGTTAAAAACAAACTGGGTTATGACTGTATTCAGGTCAAACATGTTTCTGAGTTTGAATTGACAAAGGATCATCAGTATATGATTGAGGAAGCGGGAGAACGGATTGCATCACAGGAATCCCTCGAAAAAATAAAAGCAATGATTGCTTCGGTTCACGAAAATTTGGAGCATATTCTATACAACACTTCGCTTGCGGTCAGAAATGATGTTTCTGAAGAGCATATCACACAGATAAACAATATCGTTCTTGACCTCGAAAAAGATACGGTGAACCTTGGCCTTGCGTTGACGAAAGAGTAGCATAAGGGTCGTTGCTGTAAAATGTTGGCTTAACAACAAAAAAATTATTATAAATGAGATTGCAGTATCAAAAATGTTCCGTTGACTTATTATTTATGTTATAATATGCGCAACGGAACATTCTTTTTTATGGAGGTGCACATGTCATTATTAGCTGATATTGCTCCAAGCGTCCAACAGGTCGCAGAGGCAATAGCAATCGCCATTGGTGTCGAAGTTGAGATTGTTGATAATGAACTGACTATTATCGGCGGAACGTCTCTATATTATGAAAACATTGGGGCAAAAGAAGAAGCTGGCCAGATTGACGGAAACTATCTGTACGCAAAAGTTCTTCGCTCGGGCATCACGGAATATATTGAAGATGCCAAAAGTTATACGAATTATGATCCGAAGGGCGCAGAAAACCAACAAAAGGAACTGGCGGAAATTTGTACCCCGATTCGACTCGACGGTGAAACGATTGGAATTATTGGCCTTGTCGCAATTGATGAAGGTCAAAAATCAATCCTTCTTGACTCAAAAAGAAGAATGGTTGTTTTCGTTGAGAAAATGGCGGATCTTTTGGCTGCAAAAGCGGCGCAAAAAGTATCTCTCAATGATAGTGAAACGATGGTCGGAGAAATCACGACGATTTTGGAAACGACGCATGAAGGAATCTTTGCAATTGATAGTAAAGGCTACATCATTCGCTGCAACAGCATGGCAGAATCGCTGCTTGGAACGACAAAAGATGATATCGTCGGAAGCCATATCAGCAAATATATGATGGGAACACCTGCACTCGCCGTTCTCCGATCGGGAGTTGGGTATACCGAAAACGAAGAAGTCTATGTGAACGAAAGAGGCAAGCTCCATATGATTGTCACCGCGAAGCCTTTTACGAAAGACGGGAATACGACCGGCGCGGTCATTTCTTTCCGTGACATCGAGGAAGCCCAAAAACTTGTCTACAATATCAATAACAGAGCATTAAAATATACCTTCAATGACATTATTGGAGACAGCGATGCCATTCGCGCGGCAAAAAATCAGGCACTGCTGACGGCGAGAGGAAACTCCACCGTTTTGATTACCGGTGAGAGCGGAACCGGAAAAGAAATGTTTGCAAAAGCCATTCATTATGCGAGTTCGAGATCAAAGGGAGCATTTGTTACGGTGAACTGCGGCGCGATTCCTGAAAATCTTCTCGAAAGTGAATTGTTTGGCTATGAAAAGGGCGCATTTACGGGGGCGAACGACAAGGGCAAGATTGGTAAATTTGAGCTTGCCAATAACGGTACGATTTTCCTTGACGAAATAGGGGATATGCCATTGCACCTGCAGGTAAAAATCTTGCATGTCGTACAGAATATGCGCTTTGAGAGAGTCGGAGGGAATAAGACCATCATCGTTGATGTTCGCGTGATTGCTGCAACAAACAAAGACCTCGAAGAGATGATTCGAGAAGGAACTTTCAGAGAAGATCTTTATTATAGGCTCTCTGTCATTCCGCTTACCATTCCTCCCCTTAGAAATCGAAAAGATGATATCAAAATTTTAATGTATTATTTCCTTCGAAAATATAATACATTTATGAATAAAAAAATTACCGGTTTTTCCGAACAGGTGGAAGATGCTTATCGCGAATACGATTGGCCGGGCAACGTGAGAGAACTGGAAAATGCTGTTGAATACGGTGTCAATATGGCGTTCGGAGATCAGATTGGGATGGATGCCGTGCCGGCGCGTCTTCTACGAGAAGGATATGGCACCATTGAGATTAAAGACAGTGATCTTTCCCTTGAGATGCAAGTCGAAAACTATGAACGCGAAATCCTCAATCGAAAACTGAAAAAGTACGGAAATGGCGGAAATGCAAAAGATTTGGTCGCAAAAGAATTAGGCCTGTCCAGAGCAACCTTGTACCGGAAACTTGCAAAACTCGGGATAAAATAATCTCAAACGTGAGAACACCCAAAACACTTTGAGACGGAGGCATGACAACAATAACAGTAAAAAAATGTAAAACTTTTGATTTCCAACAGAAACTTAAGTGAAAAAAAAGACCGCAGCAGGTAAGCGAACGGTACGAAACTTGCATAAGTAGTATGAAGGTAGTTTTGTATCGTATTGCATATAAAAATGCAAACGGATGAATAAGGAGGATATCGAAAATGTTAAGAAACGCATTACCAAAAATTGTGACAGCGCTCCCAGGCCCAAAGGCAAAGGCGATTATTGACCGTAGAGAGAATGCTATGCCCGGCGCGATCAAGTGCGGTTATCCCTGCGTCATCGAAAGAGGCGAAGGCGCAATGTTCGAAGATGTCGACGGAAATATTTTTCTCGACTGGATCGGCGGAGTTGGCGTTCTGAATATCGGATACAGTCATCCCCAGTTAATCGATGCGGTTAAAGCGCAAAGTGAAAAGTATTTCCATGCGATGATGAATATCACCACGCATGAGGGTTACATTGCTTTGGCAGAAAAAATGAACGAAATCGCACCGGTAAAGGGTGACAAGAAAAAGACCATGTTTGCAAACAGCGGTGCTGAAGCAGACGAAAATGCAGTTAAAATCGCAAAAAGCTATACCGGCAGACCGAATATCATCGTATTCACAGGCGCATTCCACGGAAGAACAATGATGACCATGGCTATGACCGCGAAAAAAGCTTATGCAGTGGGTATGGGTCCTTTCCCCGATGGAATCTACAGAGCGGAATTCCCGTATCTTTATAGAGCTCCCGGAGATTTAACAGAAGCAGAAGCAATCGATTATTACGTAGAAAAACTGCAGCAAATCTTTGTTGAGGCGTCTCCTGCTGAATATGTTGCAGCAATCGTGGTTGAACCGATTCAGGGCGAAGGTGGTTTTGTACCTGCTCCAATCGAATGGGTAAAGGCTGTTAGAAAGATTTGCGACGAAAAAGGAATCCTGTTTGTTGCTGATGAAGTACAGACCGGTTTTGCAAGATCCGGAAGAATGTTTGCATCTGAATATTGGAAGGAAGCCGGAGCGGCACCTGACATTCTCAGCACAGCAAAATCCATCGCAGGTGGTATGCCGATTTCCGCCATTACAGCAAGTGCTGAAATCATGGACAAGGTAACCGGCGGTGTTATTGGCGGAACCTACTGCGGAAATGCAGTTGCTTGTGCCGCAGCACTTCAGGTTCTTGATGTAATGCAAAAGGAAGACTATCCCGGAAAAGCCCTCAAGATCTCCGAAAAGATCATGAAGACTTGGAATGGTTGGAAAGACAAGTATGAAGTGATTGGAGATGTCAGAGGTGTTGGTTGTATGGCCGGTATCGAATTTGTTACCGACAAGAAATCCAAAAATCCTAACCAAAAAGTTGTTAACGACATCGTAAACTATGCGACACAAAAGGGTCTTCTTTTGGAGAGCGCAGGAACATACGGAAATGTCATTCGTTTCCTTGCACCGCTTTGCATCACCGATGAACAACTCGATGCAGGACTTGCAATCTACGAAGAAGCAATCAAAGCAAGCATTAAATAAGTAAGAGTATCATTCTTACTTTCCGGAACATAAAATACAAAATTAAAATGGATCCTGTTTATTCAACAGGGTCCATTTTTATAAGATGCGCGAGGCACTGCTTTCCGTAGAAAAAATCTCCGTTTTCAAACCCATAAATATCATTATAGGCTTTGAAATTGTCTATATCGAGATAAGCAACGCTATATTTGCCCCTCCGCTGAATTGCTTGGTTCAATTCTTGTTCGATCATGAGATTGCCCGGCAAGCCTGACAACGGGTTTTGATGCATTGCTGTCGAAACTTCGATTTCAATCGTTTTTTTAAGCAAATCCTTAATGGTAACTGTTCCGAGGTATTCGCTGTTTTCTGTAACAACGATAAAATCATAAAGATTCTCGTTGGGTCGGGACATCGCCATCGATGATACGATATTAGCAGGTGTTGCACTGTCTACAGCCAAAAAATCTTTGTCCATAATAACCGAAATGGGTTTATTCTGTTTTAGAGTATATCCATATTGACCACTTAGGTTTAATGCGAGCTTTTCTTTTGTAATAATACCAATGGGTCTATCCTTGTCAATAACGCAAAGTCCAAAGCAATCCGGACGCTGTTTGAGCATATCATAAACTTGAAGAATCGGTTCATCTGGGCCCACGATTGTAGTTTTGGCACACAAATGCCGGATTGAAGTATTAAGGATACCATCCCTTACGATATGATTTTTTTGAATATTAATATCCTTGATTGCCTGTAAGACATGTCTGCTTATTTCTTTTATCTGCGCATCCGGCCGCTGAATGAAATATCCTTGACCGTATTGAACGCCTAAGTTGATAAGGGTTTCTAATTCCTCGTGGGTTTCAATGCCTTCCGCAATGAGCTTGACATTGGATGCATTCGAAAATTCGACCATGCCTTTTACCAGCGCTTTTTTCATATGATCGCTGTCGATGTCCCTAATCAGTTTGATATCAAGTTTGGTATAATTCGGATTCACCTCGCTGATAAGATTTAAGCCGGAATACCCGGCACCTGCGTCGTCAATGGCAATCTTAAAATCTTGGCTTTTATAATGGCTGATGGTTGAACGGAAACCGAGCATATCTTTTACGACATTTCTTTCGGTTATTTCAAAGATAACATGCTGCGGAGCAATTTTGTATTGTCTTAAAAACTCTTTTGTGAAACCTTTTTTAAATGTTTCATCGTGCATAATGTTCGGATTTACATTTAGGAAAAGTTTTTTTCGATAAGGGGGAATCATAAATTTATAGGCAGATTCCAAGGCTTTTGTTCTGCAAAGCAATTCTAAACCCCACAAGCGGCTATATTCTTCTGCCGCGCTAAACAATTCTTCCGGATTCGAAAACTCACTTGCACAGGTGATTCTGCTAAGCGCTTCCCATCCCAATACCGTGCCGTCTCTGATGGAAATAACGGGCTGAAAAACAGTTCGAATTTGCTTTTCCTGTATGATAGCATTCAACTCATTTTGCCGTTGATTCATTATTTTTCTCCTGCGATATCACCTATACTTGATAATACTAATCTCGGTCGGTAGGGATATTGTTTCATGCTTTCCCGTGAAGTAACGCCTGAAAGTACAAGAATCGGGTCTATGCCGCTTTCTATGCCTGCGATAATATCTGTATCCATTCTGTCACCGATAATAGCAGCGTCTTCTGAGTGTACACCCAACATTTCAAGACCGGTACGCATCATTAAGGGATTTGGCTTCCCGACGTAATAAGCACTCTTCCCGGTTACCGCTTCTATCGGCGCGACCAAAGCACGGCAAGCGGGGATTATTCCGGATTCGGATGGTCCTGTTAAATCGGTATTGGTTCCAATTAATTTCGCACCGTTTGTAATATGTTTCATTGCGCGACTGATGCAGTCAAAATTGTAATTCTTCGTTTCTCCAACGATAACGTACTCCGGGTCAATATCATTTATGGTTATGCCGGCATCATGCAAGGCATTGAACAATCCGGAATCGCCGATGACAAAGGCGCTGGATCTTGGACTTTGGCGATTTATGAACTTTGCTGTTGCTAAAGCGCTGGTATAAAAATGGCTTTCATCAACAGCGAGACCCATGCGCCATAATTTTTTTTGTAATTCTTTAGGTGTCTTCCCACTTGCATTTGTAAGAAACAGAAATTGTTTCTCTTCTTTATAAAGCCATTTCACGAATTCGATTGCGCCGGGCAATAATTTATCGCCATGGTAAATGACGCCATCCATATCGCATAAGAAGCCTTTTTTCTTTTTCAGTAAATCCATTTTGTATCCTTTCCTTTTGCAATCAAAACATTTGTCTTTGTTATAATTGTAATATGTGAATGTAAAATTAAGAGGAAGGATAGTGTATGTTTCCTGTAAAATATAGCGGTTGAAGCATAAAAAAACCTCCGGCAATCGTTCGCGGAGGCTTTAGTATCTGTGCGCTATTGTTCTATTTGTAAAAGGATTACAGGTCTTTGAAATGAAAGCTTCGTTCTCCATTCGCATAAGAACCGACAATTTGGCCTGTTCCATGAAGTTTGTACTTGTATGTCACGAGACCATCTAAACCAACCGGACCGCGAGCGTGGATTTTCCCGGTGCTAATACCTACTTCGGCACCAAAACCGTAACGGAATCCATCCGCGAAACGAGTCGAACAGTTGTGATAGACACCGGCACTGTCAACAAGGAGCATGAATAAATCTGCGGCGTTCACATCTTCGGTCACGATACTGTCTGTGTGATGGGAACCGAAACGATTGATATGGTCTACGGCTTCATTCAAATCGCCCACTATTTTAATGGAAAGAATCAAATCAAGATACTCTGTTCGCCAATCGACATCCTGTGCAGGTTCACATGCGATATAAGAAGAAGCAGTGGAATCTCCCAATAGTTTGATCCCAGAAGCTGCCGCCGCACAGGAAAGAGCGGGGAGAAGTTTTGCTGCGACGGCTTCATGGACGAGCAGCGTTTCAACGGCATTACAAGCGGCAACGTATTGTGCCTTTGAATCCAGAATGATGGGAATTGCTTTTTCAATATCACAGGAAGCATCACAATAGATATGACAGATTCCATCGGCGTGTCCGAGGACGGGTATTTTTGAATGATCCATGATATAGCGGACAAAAGAATTGGAACCTCTGGGAATCAGCAAATCGATGTCTTTGTCACATTGTAGTAGGGCATCAATATCGGACCTTGTTTCAGCAAGCGTCAAAAAGCCGGCGGGAAGGCCCGCAGAAAGTCCGGCTTCATAAATTAGGTCGAAGAGGAGTTTGTTCGTATTTGCAGCCTCGCTTCCTCCCTTGAGAATAGCGCAGTTACCGCTCTTCATGCACAAGGTGGCAATTTGTACCAAGGCATCGGGTCTTGATTCAAAGATGACACCGATTACCCCGATGGGACAAGTGATCTGCTCAAGTAAAAGGTCCGAATCAAGTTCTCTTTTTAGCAGAGTACGAAAAAGCGGGTCGGGGAGGCCGATAAGGCTCTTGATTCCATCAAGGACATCGGCAAGTTTATGCTCATCAAAATGAAGACGTTTGATTACCGGCAAAGGCAGCCCTGTTTTTTCTGCAGAGAGAAGATCCTTTTCGTTTGCTTCAAAAATCAGGCTGCGTCGGTCAGCAAGCAGCTCAGCTACTTTTGCGAGTGCAGTATTTCGGATTTCGATGCTCTGCGAGGCAAGCCGAGGGCTGTCTTTTTTTGCTCTTGCTGCAAGAGATCGCATCATATCAGCTTCTGTCATGGGTCGTGTCCTCCTTAGGTTTGAGTTTCGGTTTGTGTTGCTTTTCTTTTATCAAATTATCTTCTACTGTCATCGGTTTGTGATAGATTTCGATGGGATCAGGACCCTGAAGTACCGTCCGTTTTACGTAGAGAGTACCGTCTTTTCGGCTGTGCATCCGCCAAGACACTAAGGAGATATCTCCGTAGGTGAGTTCCAGACAGGTAATGCCTCTTGGATGGATACAGCAGCCTGTATTAAAGTAAGCGGCTTCCCCGTATTTCGCAAATTTTGCGCGATGAGTATGGCCGCAAATCATCATAATGTCATGTTTTGCATTCCAGCGATTGAAACTCCGTTCAACTTTGTGTCGACGATGTTTGTTTTTTGCAGGGCTTGCAGCATATTTGACACCCAGAATGTGCATGAAACGCCAGAAATAGCGTATCATAAAAAAAGAAAAAAACCAAAATTGATCATTCAGAGTATCTCCTTGGTGGCCATGCACCACGAAAATTTCCTGCTCCGTGTCTTTGTGAATTAAAACCAAAGCTTCATGTGCAACGAGACCGGGGAACAGATCCTCGTCTGTTTCCGAGACCTCATCATGCACCGTATAGTAGTTTTTTTCGAGATACCTTTGATCCCTAATCTGTAGGTTATGATTGCCGAATAAAAGAATCATTTTTTTTGCTTTGAAAAACTTCTTCAACAACTCAAAGGTCGTTTGGTGCGCTGTGTAAATATGACGGAACTGAGGCTGTTCAAGTAGTTCATCACCGTCTCCAACTTCGACATAAGTACAACCGCCTTCATAATAATAATTTAAGGCGTGGTCGTAAATAAAACGATTTCTGCCAAATTCATCGGATAAGCTGTCATCGCCTCGATGCACGTCTCCAAAAAAAACAAATTTTGAAGTATCGTCAAATATGATTGGAAATGCCTCTCGGAACGCTGCATCAAGACGTTGGTTCGTAAACATACATACGCCTTTCGTGATTCTATGGGGGAGTAAGTGTTCGTATTGTTTTATTTTACCCATTATAGCAAAAAAACTGCAGTAATTTCGCAAAATTATAAAGATTAACGCTCTAATCGGTTTTGTTTTAAAGATTTCTAAGAATCAAAGAAATCAATTCTCTGAAAAGGCGGTTGACTTCAGCATAACGGATCTCTGTTTTATCACGCAAAATGAGGTAGCCGCTGCTTTGTGCACTCGAATCCTTAAAGGCATCTGCACTAAGAGGAAGGAGGGAGAGATCGACATAAGTATTTCCTTTCAGTATCTCAAAAGGAATCTCCAGTGCCAAAGAATGGGTGGCGGCAATATGAGAAGCTTGGAATCCGGCCTCGTAAGAATAATAATCAAACAGAAGATTTCTTGTAAGGGCACTTCCTTTGATTGTTTGCGCCCCAAAATGAATAGAGTTCAAAAAAGCACGTTTCTCGGCGACCGCGACAGGAAATCCTTCGTGATATAAAATACGATGCAGATCGAGTTTATCGAGAACGCAAAGCAACCGGTTCAATTGAACGAGATCATCGCGGTTATGCAGAAGGATTTTTTCTCGTGCCGACGGAGTTCCGTGTCGGAGGTAATCTTCATAAAGGCGAACGCTTTCTGCTCCGTCGATTTGGTCTTCCCTTCCTTCGTTGAGTCCAAGATAGGATTCGATGGTTTTTTGCCTGAGGTTTGGAAGAAAATCTCGAAATCGTGAATAATGATTAATCGCGCGGTAAAGGTCAAAAGAATAGTAAGCCTCAAACGGGGATTGGAAACCATGATGCTTTAGTCTGGCAGATAAAAAAGGAAGATCGAAACGAGCTCCGTTATAGCTGATTAAAACATCTGACGTTGCCAATAGGTCGCAATAAGAGGAAAGTAAGGCGGGCTCTTCTTTCTTTGTTTCGGCAAAGTACTGCACGGTCTGCACTTCTTCTCCTTGCGGGAACAAGACACCTCCGAGAATACATTTTGAAGTGATTGGAGAGAGCCCTGAGGTTTCGATATCAAAACATGCAAGCGAAAGTCCTCCGAAATATTCGGTAAACCGTTTTGAAGCATAGGATGAGAGTGCTTGTGTTGAGGTGAGGACTTCCATTTCGAAATGATACTCCTTTCGGAAAAAGATAAAATTATTTTATCAACTGTATTTTAACACAAGGATCTTCGAATGTGCCAAAAAACAAAACAAACCGCAGGGGAGCAGTTTGTTTTGTTCAAAAGGGGTATTGGGATTAGAGATTAATGAGGTTATCAGGGGGATAACCACAAATCGATTATAATGAATTTTGAGTGATAAAGCAAGTATTCGTTGAAAATTTCTGCCGGCAGCGAATGGTCACGAGAATGATTTACAATTTAAGAGCAATATGTTAATCTTTGAAAAGAAGAAAGGACGAGAACTCTACAGTCTCGGGCGTGTATGATGGGAACGATTGCAGAACTCCTTCTGGCTCTTTTGTTGGGCTGTATTGCTGGAAAATCGCTTATCTATGTTTTTAACCGTATTCCCGCAAAATGGTTGTGTGATTATAATGAAACTCCGAGCAAAGAAATGTGGGACGAGCGGATTTCAAAAAAGAAATGGGAACCCGTTCTGATGCTTCTTTTTTCGGGGGTGGCCGTTTTTTTAATCGGCTATGGCCAACTTTATTTTCTCGCTGCGATGTTTGCCCTTTGGCTCTTGTTGCAGATTGGAATTGCTGACAAGAAATATATGGTGATACCGGATCAACATGTGATAGCCTTAGCTGTTTCAGCGATAGGTTTCGCCTCTTTTCATACTTCGTTTTACCAACCGCTGATCGGTGCTTTGATTGGCGGCGGAAGCTTCTTCTTGGTTGGAATGATCGGGCTGTTGTTTTTTAAAAAAGAAACGGTTGGTTTTGGTGATGTTAAACTTCTCCTTTCCATTGGCCTGTTTGCAGGAATAAAAGGAATCATTCTTATCTTACTCATTGCTGTCTTTTCTAGTGCCCTAATTATGGGAATCGGTCTCCTTCTCCATAAATTCAAAAGAGATGAACAACAACCTTTGGGTCCATTCCTTGCAGCAGCTGCCGCCTTGTATCTTTTATTTCCCAAACAACTGGATTTGTTGTTTGATCTTCTGTTTCAAACTGTTGTTCTATAACTTGAAAACACGGATTTTATGAACTTCAAACAAATCGCACAGACTTGCAAAGAAGATGACATTATAGTATGTTATAATATTATACAGACGATTCTGAAAGAGAGGCAGGCAAACAGAGCTATGAGCGTGATTGCGAATTTAATAAAGGACAGCAGGAAGATCGTTGTGAAAATCGGAAGTAACACCCTTTCGGGCGAAAATGGGATGGTCAACCGAGAGGCAATGCAAAATATAGTAGAGCAACTTCATGAATTGATGCAGAGCGGAAAGCAAATCATCATTGTTTCTTCGGGAGCAGGTGTTTGCGGAATTGCGGCAATCAACAAATGGCACAGAAAGAATGACATCAATTACAAACAAGCATTATGTGCAATCGGTCAAGTCGAATTGATGATGACATATAAAGAATTGTTTGCTGAATATGATATCCACGTGGCGCAGATGCTTTTGACTCGGGATGATTTTGGAGATCATACCCGAAATATACATATTCGAAATGCTTTGTTTACTTTGGTGGATGAAGGTGTCGTTCCTGTTGTCAACGAAAATGACAGTGTTTGTGTGGAAGAGATCAAAATCGGCGATAATGACACCTTGAGCGCGCTGACGGCGAATTTGTGGGGGGCAGATCTTCTGATTATTCTCTCAGATATCGATGGGGTCTATGATAAAAATCCGAAAACCTCAAAAGACGCAGAATTGATTGAGGAAGTCTATGATATTGATGGATTGCTTTCGGAAATTGATGCACGCGGTAAAAGCCATTTTGGTACCGGAGGCGTTATTACAAAGATTTCGGCGGCAGAAAAGGTGAATGAATATGGGATTCCATTAATCCTCGCAAATGGCTCAAAAAAAGACATTTTACGAAAACTCGTGAATGGAACAGAACGAGGAACCGTTTTCTTTGGGAAATAATACAACGTTGTGAGAAAGGGGAATGCAGGATGAAAATCGGATTTATCGGCACGGGAAATATGGGGACGGCTCTGATGAAAGGTTATATCAGTGCGAAACCGGGTAGCGAATCTTTGATTTATGCGTATGATACTGACGGGGAGAAGACAAAAGCACTTGCTGCAGAGCTGGGAATCAACGCTTGCAGTGAGGCGCTCGAGGTTGCCAACGAAAGCGATTACTTGCTTTTGGCGGTGAAACCGAACGTGATTGGCGCGGCGATTCAAGACATTGGACCAACTGTCGACTGGAACAAAAAAGTCATTATTTCGATTGCCGCCGGAGTCAGCCTTGAATACATTGAAACGGAACTCAGAGATCTCGGAAAAACCGCGGATTTCAAGAATCCACCTCGATATAAAGTCATTAGGGTCATGCCAAATACGCCCGCACTTGTCGGAAAAGGAATGAGTGCCCTTTCTCGTAACAGTCATGTTCCCGACCAGGAATTCCAAGAAGTCATGGAATTGTTTTCTGCAATCGGTAAAGCTGAAGAAGTCGATGAAAAGCTTATGGATGCGGTTGTCGGTGTTTCGGGAAGTAGCCCGGCTTATGTATATCTGTTTATTGAAGCGCTTGCGGATGGTGCGGTTTTACAGGGAATGGATCGCAAAAAAGCATATACCTTTGCGGCCCAGTCCGTACTCGGAGCGGCGGAGATGGTTTTGACGACAGGGCTCCATCCCGGCGAACTAAAAGACATGGTGTGTTCTCCCGGAGGTACGACAATCGAAGCCGTTGAAACCCTTGAAGCGCTGGGATTTCGGAGTGCAGTAAGTGCGGCTGTTAGAGCAGCTTCAGAAAAATCAAAAGCAATGAGGAAATAGAGAATGGTATTTGAAGAGAAGACAATCGACAGTGAACGCATCTATGAAGGAAAAATCTTGAATCTCAGAAAAGACAAAGTACATGTTGTAGGGGATAAGACCTCTTATCGTGAAATTGTCGAGCATAACGGCGGAGTGACGATAGCAGCCATCACAGATGAGGGATGCATGGTCATGGTCAGACAGTTTCGAAAAGCCGCTGAAAAGGTTGTCTTAGAAGCACCTGCGGGCAAGATTGACGGAGAAGAAGCCCCGCTTACGGCAGCAATTCGTGAGCTGAAAGAGGAAACCGGCTATACTGCGGGTCGCATTGAGCATTTGACCTCTTTTTATTCCTCGATTGGATATTCTGATGAGAAACTTCATTTATATCTTGCGACGGACCTTCTACCCGGAGAAACTTGCTTTGACCCAAGCGAAGCGATTGATATTTACGAATATCCTCTTGCCGAGCTAAAAAAGATGGTTTTAAACGGAGAAATCGAAGATGCAAAAACGATTGCCGCCATACTTATCGCTTGCGAAAAAATAGAAGTAAAATAACAAAAAAATAATCCCGAAAGGACAGCATGATGCCGGACTATCTGAAAGAATTTACAAGTTATCTGAGAGAAGAAAAGAAACTCTCAGACAATACTTTACTTGCTTACCGCAGAGATCTTTCTGATTTCCGGAATTTTATTGTGGAGCGAGGCTTTCCCGGGATTGAAAAAATCGGAAATACGGAAGTCGTTGCCTATTTGCTTCAATTAAAAAATGACGAGAAAACGACAGCTACCATCAATCGTAAGTTGGCTTCGATACGAGCTTTTTTTGCCTACCTTGTTGCGCGAGGCGACAGAACAGAAGATCCGACAGATGACATCAAATCTTCGCGCGCCGAAAGAAAAAGCGTTGAATTTTTATCTGTTGCAGAGGTCGAAGTCTTGTTAGGACAGCCGGACAAGTCCTTTAAAGGGATTCGTGATACGGCACTGCTCGAATTACTATATGCTTCCGGGATGAGGGTGAGCGAGCTGGCTGCCGCGAATGTCGAAGATATCAATCTTAAGATTGGATTTGTCGTATCCGGCGCCGGAAAAGGGAAATTTCGTTTGATTCCTTTGGGAAGACCTGCAAGAACAGCAATTGAAGAATATCTTTTAAATAGCAGACCAAAATTGATTCGAGAGAAGAGCCTTGAAGAAAAAGCTTTGTTTCTGAATTATAACGGAGAAAGGCTTACGAGACAGGGCATTTGGAAGTTGCTCAAAGAATATGCAGAAAACGCCCGGCTTTCGCAAAAGCTAACACCTCAAATATTGAGAAATTCTTTTGCGGTACATATGGTCCAAAACGGTGCGGATTTAAAGACCTTACAAGAATTGCTCGGGCATGAAGATATCATGGCTACGCAAATCTATTTGAGTGTAGACAAGAAAAAAATCAAAGATGTCTATGACAAAACACATCCAAGAGCTTAAAAATACCTTGCGTTTCCACTTCGCCTGTGTTAAAATTATCCACGGATTACGGACGGTCCTCTGGATATAGCACAGCCTGCGGTTGTGCGCTTGGATACCACGAACGTCTTTGGAGAGAGGAGGAATCCCAATGGATATCATAAAAATGATCGAACAGGATTATGTGAAAGCGGATATGCCCCGTATTCAGGTAGGCGACACCGTTAAAGTACATATCAAGATCAAAGAAGGAGCCAGAGAAAGAATTCAGATTTTTGAAGGCTTTGTCCTAAAGA
The DNA here is from genome assembly GCA_028693645.1 of Eubacteriales bacterium. Lineage (GTDB taxonomy): Bacteria > Bacillota > Clostridia > Peptostreptococcales > Anaerovoracaceae > STD2-154. The sequence continues at coordinate 17,184 of JAQUUY010000012.1, forward strand.
TGCAGAATGGTGGTCTCGGAAAGACGTTTACCGTCAGAAGAATCGCTTCCGGTGTAGGTGTTGAAAAAACATTCCCGATGCATTCGCCGAGAATCGATAAGGTCGAAGTCCTAAGACATGGCGACGTCAGAAGAGCTAAGCTGAATTACATGCGTGAAAGAACCGGTAAGGCAGCAAAGATCAGAAGCAAAGAAAACAACTAATCAAAAGGGGCCTTCGGGTCCCTTTTCGACTTATTTGCAGAGTTTCACTCTGTGAGGAAGAGGAGAACGATTTGGCTGAACTTATCAACTGGTATCCGGGACATATGAAAAAGACGAGAGAATTGATTCAGGCAAATTTAAAACTTGTCGAAGCAGTCATCGAAGTCGTTGATGCAAGAATCCCTCTTTCCAGCCGAAATCCGATTATAGACGAATTGGTGCGTGATAAAAAGCGCATCCTGATTTTGAATAAAAGCGACCTTGCAGATGCAAAAGCAACTGCTGACTGGATCGCAGAATATAAAGAAGCAGGTCATCTTGCTCTCTCGGTCAATGCAATGACCGGAAGCGGGATTCCCGAGCTTTTACGACTTCTTGAAACAATGGAAGCAAAAAACAATGCAGAGCGTGTCAGGAAAAGGCCCTTGCGCTTGATGATTGTCGGCGTTCCGAATGTCGGAAAGTCATCTCTCATCAATCGATTGACTGCAAAAAAAAGTGCGGCAACGGGAGACCGACCCGGCATCACAAAGGGAAAGCAGTGGCTGACCGTCGGAAACGGTATGCAGCTTCTTGACACCCCGGGTATCCTTTGGCCGAAATTCGAAGATCCGGAGGTGGGTCTGCATCTTGCATTTTGTGGATCCGTGAAGGATGAAATCATGGATTTAGAGGGTCTTGCACTTCAATTAGTCCGTGAGTTATCTGAAGATTATCCAGAACTTATCAAAAAGAGATATGGACTTACAGAACTTTTTGAAGAGCCGCTTGAAACCATGGAAGCGATTGCACAGAAACGAGGTTTTATCCTCCCCGGCAAGCGAATCGATTATGAACGAACCGCAAGAACCCTTCTTGATGAATTTAGAAGTGGAATCATTGGAAAAATAACCTTCGAGCGTAGAGAGGTAAGGGCGTGAAGAAAGATGAGCGTCAGCTTTTGTTAAAAGAGAAGCTGCTTCAAATGAAGTGCTACGAGCAAGCCCTGTACGAAAAAGGAGAACGCTATATCGCCGGAGTTGATGAGGTAGGAAGAGGACCTCTCGCGGGGCCTGTTGTAGCCGCTGCTGTCGTACTTCCTTCCGATTTCGCAATCCTTGGCGTGGATGACTCCAAGAAGCTTTCGCCCAAAAAGCGGGATGAACTCTATGATGCCATTCTTGCGAATGCAATTGCCTATGGCATTGGACTTGTCGATCATGCGACGATAGACCGGATTAACATATTGGAAGCCACAAAACTTGCCATGAAAGAAGCTCTGAGAGAGTGCGAAAAAAATTGTCTGATTGGCCATGTGCTGATTGATGCCTTGCATTTAAAGGAAGTGCCCCTTCCCCAGACCGCCATAATAAAAGGGGATGCGAAAAGTGTCTCGATTGCAGCCGCATCTATTGTTGCAAAAGTGACGAGAGATCGAATGATGATGGATTATGATGCGTTATATCCCGGATATTCGTTCGCTGCGAATAAGGGATATGGAACGGCCGCGCATTACGAAGGGCTTAGAAAGCAAGGGATCTGCCCCATTCACCGCAGATCCTTCCTAAAGGATTTTTCTTGACAATTATGGCATTTCCATTAGAATAAGAAATATAGCTTTTTGAAATAAGTGAATAGGGATGCGTGGATCGGGAGGAGTAGCTTGATCGACCTGATACAGAGAAGGGATCCGGAAACGTTTGAATCGTCCGGCTGAGAGATCCCGCTGAAGAGGTCTTGCGAAGGTCGCCAAGGAGCATTGATCAATGAGAGCCATAGCTTACGTTTGCTGTGGAAATAAGGTGGTACCGCGGAGTTATCCGTCCTTATGCGTTTGCGAGGACGGTTTTTTTATGCAATACGGGTGGATCGACCCAACAAAGGAGGAACTATGGACAAGAATCTTGCCAAGACATACGACCCGAAGGAATTCGAAAACAGGATATATGAAGCATGGGAAAAAAGCGGAGCATTCCACGCCGAGGGAGATCTCGAAAAAACTCCTTATACAATTGTGATGCCGCCTCCGAATATTACCGGTCAGCTTCATATGGGGCATGCTCTGGATCACACGTTGCAGGATGTCCTGATTCGTTGGAAAAGAATGCAGGGCTTTGATGCGCTGTGGCTTCCCGGAAGCGATCATGCCAGCATTGCAACAGAGGTCAAGGTGGCAGATAAAATCCGTACCGAAGAAGGCAAAACAAAAGAGGATCTCGGCAGAGATGAATTTTTGAAACGCGCTTGGGAATGGAAAGAAACCTATGGCGGTAAGATTACAGAGCAGTGTCGTAAGCTTGGAGATTCCTGCGATTGGGAACGCGAACGCTTTACGATGGACGAAGGCTGTAATAAAGCCGTTACCGAATTTTTTGTGCGCTTATACGAAAAAGGGTTAATTTATAAAGGAAATCGGATTATCAACTGGTGCCCAAGTTGTGGAACCTCGCTTTCTGATGCAGAGGTCGAACATGAAGATAAAAACGGAAAGTATTATTATTTTCGTTATCCCGCGGAAAATGGCGGCGAAGGAATTGTTGTCGCGACTTCGCGACCGGAAACGATGTTTGGTGACGTGGCGATTGCGGTCAACCCCGCTGATGAGCGTTACACAGATCTTGTTGGAACGAATGTTATATTGCCGATTGTTGGTCGCTTAATCCCCGTTATTGCGGATCCCTATCCAGATATGGAAAAGGGAACCGGCGCTGTCAAAATCACACCGGCACATGATCCGAACGATTTTGAAGTAGGCAAGCGACATAATCTCGAAGAATTATGCTGTATCAACCCCGATGCAACGATGAATGCGGAAGCCGGAAAATATGAAGGCATGGACCGCTATGCCTGCCGTAAAGCGTGGGTCGCAGACCTCACCGCGGCGGGTTTTCTTACCAAGCTTGAAGATGTGGTTATTCCCACGGGAGAGTGCTATCGCTGCAAGGATGTTGTGGAACCAAGGCTTTCCGAGCAATGGTTTGTAAAGATGGAAGAACTCGCAAAACCTGCAATCGAGGCCGCCATGAAAGGCGACTTGGTGCATGTTCCGGAGCGTTTCGAAAAGATTTATCTGCACTGGCTCGAAGAAATCAGAGACTGGTGTATTTCAAGGCAGCTTTGGTGGGGACACCGAATTCCGGCCTATTATTGTGATGACTGCGGCGAAATCATGGTTTCTGCCACAACTCCTCTCCTATGTACAAAATGCGGCAGCACAAAGGTGCGGCAGGATGAAGATGTCCTGGACACTTGGTTCAGTTCGGCGTTGTGGCCGTTTTCCACGCTTGGCTGGCCTGAAAAAACACCGGATCTTGCGCATTTTTATCCGACGAATGTTCTTGTAACAGGCTATGACATCATTTTCTTCTGGGTTGTAAGGATGGTGTTCTCTGCACTTGAAATCATGGGAGAAGTTCCCTATAAATATGTCTACGTTCATGGGCTTGTCCGTGACGGCGAGGGAAGAAAAATGAGTAAATCGCTCGGAAACGGCATTGATCCCTTAGAAGTTATCGATCAATTTGGTGCGGATGCGTTGCGCTTCATGCTCACGACCGGTATCAGCCCGGGAAGCGATCTTCGCTTCAAAATGGACCGACTCGAATCTTGCAGAAATTTTGCAAATAAACTATGGAATGCTTCTCGTTTTGTTATCATGAATCTTTTAGACGAAGATGGTTCGATGAAAGCACTTGCGGACAGTGAAAAAGAGATTAGTGAGCTTGCGCTAAAAGACGAAGACAAATGGATGCTCGCAAAGGTCAACGATGCGGTAGCGGAAGTGACCGGAAATATGGACAACTTTGATCTTGCTCTTGCCGGACAAAAGGTCTATGAACTCATCTGGAATGAATACTGTGATTGGTACATCGAACTTGTCAAGCAAAGGCTTTATGGGAATGACGAAGCCGACAAAACTGTCGCAAGAACGGTTCTGGTAAAATGCCTTAAAGATATGCTGACTTTGTTGCATCCCTTTATGCCTTTCATTACCGAAGAAATCTACAGCCATTTGCCGCAAACAGAGGGAATGCTTATTTCTGCCGCTTGGCCGATTGCCGATGAAAAAAGAAAGTTTGAAGAAAGCACAAGCACTATGGAACTGGCAATGGACATCATCCGTTGTATCAGAAACATCAGAGCGGAAGCAGAGGCAGCGCCGACAAAAAAACTTCGTGCTGTCATTTTCGCGGACGAACTCGGAACTCAAAAAATCAAAGCATGTGAGAATCATATAAGAATTCTTGGGGGACTTACAGAAATTGATTTTATCAAGGATAAAACGGAAGTGCCCGAAGAAGTCATGAGCGGAGTGGTTGATGGAATTGAACTCTATATTCCTCTTGATGACCTCCTCGACTACAAGGCAGAATTTCAACGTTTGGAGAAAGAAAAAATCAGATTAGAAGGCGAGGTCGAAAGGATCAGCGGGAAATTAAACAATCCCGGATTTACTGCAAAAGCACCGGAACAAGTTGTGGCGCTTGAACGTGAAAAGGTTGAAAAATACAAAGACACACTTAATAAAGTTGTCGAGCGTCTTGAAATCATTGCAAAGAAGCTTTAGGAAACCGGAATGAATTACGAAGAAACGCTGGAAAAGATCCACGGTTTTCAAACCTTTGGAAGTAAGCTCGGACTCGAACGCATGAACGTCCTTTTAAAACTTTTGGGAAATCCCGAAGAGGGCATGAAAGTGATTCACGTCGCGGGCACTAACGGAAAAGGTTCTGTTTGCCGTTATCTTACAACAATTTTAGCCGAAAACGGTTACAAGGTGGGCTTATATACTTCACCCTACCTTGAACGGTTTAGCGAACGGATTGAATTTGATCAAAAGGAGATTGGCGAAGCGGACCTCGTCGACTGTGCTGCTCTGGTCTTTGAAAAGGTTGAAGAAATGTGTGCGCAAGGCTTTGAATCTCCGACCGAATTTGAACTTGTGACGGCCATCGCTTTTGTGTTTTTTCGCAAGATGCCAATGGACATTTTAATCTTAGAAGTAGGACTTGGCGGGCGTGGTGATTCCACTAATGTTATAAAAGAACCGCTTGCTTCTGTTATTACCTCAATCTCGTTTGACCATACAGATGTCTTAGGTGAAACGATTTCGGAAATTGCAAATGACAAAGCGGGTATCATAAAACAAAGCTGTCCGGTCATCTCGTCTGCGAAAAACGCTGAGGCAAAAGCCGTAATCAAACGTGTTGCCGACGAAAACGGCTGCTACTATTATGAGTCCGACTTGACCGAAATCAAAGATATCATTCCCATGCTTGACGGTTACAGATTTCGGATGAAAACAGCAGAGGGAGAGCGAGACATTGCCCTCGGAATGCTGGGCAGACATCAGATTGAAAATGCAGTACTTGCCGTCTGCGTGATTGAAGTTCTGGAAAAAAGGGGTATGATTAGAACAAGCAAAGAGGCTGTGGCTTTGGGCTTGCGAAAAGCCAGACACAACGGCCGGCTCGAGGTTTTGCGCGAAAATCCTCTCCTGATTATTGACGGAGCGCACAATGAAGGCGGAGCGCAAGCCCTTTCGGCGGCAATAAAAGAGCAATTCGATGGGAAACGCATTCTTCTTATTTTAGGCGTTTTGGCTGACAAAAAAATAGACCGCATCATTAGTGCCTTTGCCGACTTAGAGGCGGATATGGCTGCAACGGAACCGGATAATCCGAGAAGGCTTTCCGCAGTGGTTCTTTGTGAAATAATCGAAAAAACGGGTAGACCCTGTATTATGATAGGTGATTATACTGCTGCTTGCGATTATGCGGAAAAAGCAAAAGAAAATTACGACTTGATTCTATTTTCGGGATCATTATATTTGATCGGAAGAGTAAGGGAGAGATTTAAAAATGAAGTCAAATAAGGTTTTGCTCATTTATAATCCGCATTCGGGAAACGGTCTTTTTAAAAGTAATATTGACAAGATTATTGAAATGTTCCAAAAGAAAAAAATGATCGTCGTACCGATTCGCGCCGATAAACCTGCATTCATGAATGAAGTGTTTCGCGAAGTGAAAAACTTGGGTTTTAAAAAAATCATTGCCGCAGGCGGTGATGGAACGATTAATGTCGTTGTGAATGCGATGATGAATAACAACATTGATTTGCCTTTGGCCATTTTCCCTGCCGGAACCGCGAATGATTTCGCTTACTATTTTGACATTCCACACGATATCGA
>JAQUUY010000103.1 GCA_028693645.1 Eubacteriales bacterium
TGAATGGTTCCCTTGCAATCCTGCCACAGGACCCAAAGACCTTGTTTGTGGAAACGACAGTGGAAAAAGAACTGTGGGAGGCCTTTGATGACAGCGGGATTGAGCAAGAAGAAATCCGCTCGCGCGTCGCTAAGATTGCAGAGCTGACCGAGATTACAGAGCTATTGCAATCTCACCCTTATGATCTTTCCGGGGGAGAACAACAGAGAACAGCGCTTGCAAAAATTTTGCTTTTACGCCCGGAGATTCTGTTGCTGGATGAGCCGACAAAAGGAATCGATAGCGCCTTTAAGAAAAAACTTGCTGAAATATTGAAGAAATTGACGAAGGAAGGAACCACAATCGTTGTGGTATCGCATGACATCGAATTTTGCGGGAACTATGCAGATCGCTGTGCGATGTTTTTTGACGGCAATGTTGTCAGCACGGCAGAGCCAAACCGCTTTTTTCCCGGAAACAGCTTCTATACGACTGCAGCAAATAGGATGTCTCGCCATATTTTCCAAAATGCCGTTACGGCAGAGGATGTGATCTCGCTATGCAGGGAGAACCTATCATGAAAAATAAAAACAGAACAAAATGGCTGACGGCCTTTCTGTTGTTTATTCTCGCGCCGCTTACGATTTGGGCCGGGGTGTTTTTTCTGGATGACAGGAAATACTATTTCATCAGCTTTCTTTTAATTGTTTATGCCATCTTGCCTTTTTTCGTAGCTTTTGAAAAAAGAAAACCGCAGGCAGCCGAGCTTTTACTTGTCGCCGTTCTTACCGCAATTGCCGTAGCAGGAAGAGCTGCTTTTTTCATGCTGCCGCAGATGAAACCCGTCGTCGCGATTGTTATCATTGCCGGGCTTTGCTTTGGAAGAGAAATCGGATTTTTAACAGGGTCACTGACGGCGTTCATTTCGAATTTCTTTTTTGGGCAAGGGCCTTTCGTTCCTTGGCAGATGTTTGCAATCGGCCTGATTGGATTTTTAGCGGGCGTCCTCGCCGAAAAAGGAGTGCTAAAAAAAACAGGCAGATCTGCCGCTTGCTTCGGAGGTCTGTCTGTGTTCTTTCTCTATGGAGCCATTATGGATCTTTGTTCTGTTTTTATGTGGACGGATCAAATCAGTTGGGATCTTGTTGCTGCCACTTTCGCAGCGGGGTTTTTATTCAATCTGATCCATGCGGCCGCAACCGTCGTGTTTCTTCTTCTTTTGACACGACCGCTTTGCGAGAAGCTGGAACGTGTTAAGGTCAAATATGGCCTGCTCGGCTTTTCTGAATAATTCTCATCAAGCCTTCTATTTTGAAGAATTGTCTCTGCCGTCACCTTTTGCTTTTTTGGGGCAAAGGGATTTATCTATGTAGACTCTGGGGACTCTCTGGCCGATGCGGCTAACAATTTCGTAGTTAATGGTATCTGTCAAAGCCGCCAGCTCATCAGCGAGGATGGTTTTGTCTCCTTGGGTTCCAATCAATACAACCTCATCATATTTTCTGACTCCGGGAATATCTGTGATATCAATCATGCATTGATCCATACAGATGTTTCCGACGATGGGTGCGTACTCTCCCTTTACAAGAACACGGCCTTTTCCTGACAAGGCGCGGGGATATCCGTCCGCATAACCAATCGGAAGCGTCGCAATGACACTTTCGCGTTTGGTAAAGAATTTGCGCCCGTAGCTAATGGACGTACCCGCAGGAACCTTTTTCACGAACGCGATATCCGCTTTCAGAGTCATCGCAGGTCGCAGGGAAAGTTCTGAGCGATCCACTTCCTCAGAAGGATAGCAACCATAAAGCGCGATGCCCGGGCGGACTGCTTCAAAATAGGATTCACGCAGCTCCATGATTGCCGCACTGTTTGCAATCGTCCGATAAGGAATGGGGACGCCTGCGGCTTCAAGCTCCGTTTTAAACGTTTCGAAGTTCTTGAGTTGTTGATACGCAAAGGTCTTGTCCTTTTCATCTGCTGTTGCAAAGTGAGAGAAAATACCTTTGATTTTTATGTTTGGCAGTTGCGTGATGCCCGTGATTTCAGTGATGCTTCCTTTGGTCGGAACAAATCCGATTCGGCCCATACCCGTTTCTACTGCAAGAAGGACTTCAACAATCTTTTTCTTTTGTACGGCGAGTGTAGAAAGGACGCGCGTATCCATATAGGATGCGACAACGGGAGTGATGTCATAGTCGAGCAACTCGGAATGGTAGGTCCAGGGGGTGAGCCCAAGCATGATGAGCGGGCAAGTAAAGCCGGCATTTCGCAAAATGATGCCCTCATTTAGTGTTGCAATGCCAAGAGCAGATACCTCGTTTTCCATAAGCAGTTTTGCGGTTTGAACCGCGCCGTGTCCGTACGCATCGGCTTTTACAACTCCGATAATTTGCCGTGAACCGACTTTTTTCTTGATCGATTGGATGTTGTGTCTGATACTGTCAAGGTCTATTTCCGCCCAGACGGGACGTAGTGTTTCCCTAAGCATAGGTTGAGATCCTTTCTGTAAAAATAAGGAAAAAAACATTGATGGTGTATAAGGTAGATGAAATCTATGTATTCATAATATTTAGCGTATATAGTATACACAAAAAATCTAAAAATTTCAATATGCGATGTCCACATCTACATACAAGTGTTAAAAAGAAGTAAAAAAAAAGCTTGCAGCAAAAAAGTAACTATCATTTGACAAGTTCTATTATTCCATAGTAAACTACAAATATCTTTGATGTAGAATGATAGTTTAATAGTCTCCGAGTTCCGGATGACAATAGCTTGCCAACGGAAACGATAGGGTTTTGTGAGTGATTGCTTAGCCTGCCAGTGTGCAAAGGAGAAAAGACGTCGAATAGAGGGCGTTCTTTTTACTTTGCTTTTTTGTTTTGCATCAAACCTTGATTGAGAAAGGAAGAATGGGCATGAAAAGACTTAAGTTTACAAAGAGCAAGTGCATCGGTTGCCAACTCTGTGCGCAGATTTGCTCGGCAACCCATGAAGGGATGTATATTCCATCCAAAGCAAGAATCGGAATCGAAACCTATTATGACAAAGGTACTTCATTGAAGTACAAGGATTCGTTCTGTACTCTTTGCGGTATTTGCGCCAAAAATTGTCCCTTGGATGCAATTACAGCAGGCGATAAGATTGAAGTTAACATGGACACTTGTAATGGTTGCGGAGTATGCGCGACAAAATGTCCGAAAAAAGTCATTAAGATTTTTGACGAAAAAGCTCACATTTGTGACACCTGCAACGGTGAACCCATGTGTGTCAAGGTTTGCCCCCAAGGGGCTCTCCGCTTTGAGTAACGAAGGAGGCAGCAACAAATGGTCATGTTAGGATATCAGAATAATGTGCTCAGAGTCGATTTGAGCAAAAAAGAAGCCAAAACTGAGCCCCTTCGTATGGATTGGGCTGAAAAGTACATCGGGTCCAAAGGACTCAGCATCAAATATCTTTATGAAGAATTAAAGCCCGGCGTGGATCCTCTTTCGCCGGAAAACAAGTTGATCTTCATGACAGGTCCGATGACAGGAACCAACGTTCCCTGCACGGGCAAACTGGCAATCACCGGAAAATCACCGGCAACAGGAACAATCTGTGACTGCTCCATGGGCGGACATGCTTGTTTGAAAATTAAGTATGCAGGTTACGATGCCATCATTTTTGAAGGAAAAATCGACAAACCTTCTTACTTGTTGGTAGAAGATGATAAAGTTTCTTTTGAAGATGCATCGCATCTTTGGGGAAAAGGTTCTCATGAGGCCGAAACAATCTTAATCGAAAAGTACGGACATGAAGCCAGCGTTATCTCAATCGGACCTGCGGGTGAAAACCTTTGCGTCATGTCCTGCATCAACTCTGATTATTACAGACAAGCAGGAAGAGGTGGAATGGGCGCTGTCATGGGAAGCAAAAACCTCAAGGCAGTTGTTGTTATCGGTAACGGCGGCGTAAAAATTCCGAACTGCGTAGAAGCAGCAAAGAGAATCGCTGAAATCGAAGTAGAAAATACTTTGCTTGAAGATAACACCTTCGTCTTTGACGGCGGAACCACAGCGTTCCTCGAAGCTTGTCAGGACGGCGGAATCCTTCCGAAGCTCAATTTCTCCGACGCAACAGATGAAAACTGGACCAAATACAACGGCGAAGTCCTTCTCCAGAGCCTCGAAGGCAAAAGAGGTTGCGGAAGCTGCGGACTTGGTTGCGGAAACTTCCTCAAGATGGGTGAAGTCGTCTGCGAAGGTCCGGAATACGAGAGCATCGCTGTAGCTGGCCCCAATGCCGGAAACACAGATCCCGTTGCCATCGTAAAAGCAAATCAAGTTGCGGACAACATGGGTCTTGACACAATCAGTGCCGGAGACACCATCATCTGGGCAATGGAAATGACAGAAAAAGGACTCCACGACTTCGGAATTCGTTTCGGAGAAATGGACAAATACATCGCCTATCTTGAAGATATGGCAACCGGAAAGGGCCCCGGAGCAGAACTCGCTCTTGGCGTCAAAAAGCTTTCTGAAAAATACGGCGGAACAGACTTTGCAATGCATTCAAAAGGTCTGGAATTCCCGCAGTACGAGCCCCGTGGGTCTTGGGGAATGTCCCTCGCCTATGCGGTTTCCGACAGAGGCGCTTGCCACATGAGAGCGTATGCTCCCAACGAAGAAGTTTTCGCTGCTTCCATTCCTCCTTACACAGCAGAAGGAAAAGGCGAAATGGTATTCAATCTCGCACAGTGGAACGCTGTAAAGTTCTCCCTTTGCGTTTGCGATTTCTGGGCAACTC
>JAQUUY010000104.1 GCA_028693645.1 Eubacteriales bacterium
CGTTTGGACACAACGGAGAAGAAAGCCTGAACGAAAGACATGAGTGGGGCTTCAAACATAATGAACAAAGCCTTCGTGTGGTCGAATTCCTTGAGATTTCGTCTGAACGCCAAGGAATGAACCTGACCTTTGAAGTCAAAGAGGGAATTCTAAAACACACGGGCGATAAAATCCCGTTGACTCCCGAAGGTCAGATTGTGAGAATCTGTGACCGTGTTGCTTACATCAATCACGACATCGATGACGCTCTTAGAAGCGGGGTCATTCGTTTTGAAGATATTCCTGCGGATTGCATCAAGGCACTTGGCAGCAATCACCGAACAAGGATTAACACTCTTGTCAGTGATTTGCTCGAAAACAGCGATGGAAAACAGACAATTATGATGAGCGACGAAAAGCTCTATTATATGAATAAGCTGAGAAACTACATGTTTGAAAACGTCTATCACAGCAATAAGGTCAAACGCGAAGAAGAACTCGACAAAATCAAAAATATGATTTTTTCACTCTATGATCATTTTCTGGACCATCCACAGGAGCTTCCGGCGGAAAGTCAGGACATGATTGAGATTTTTGGATTAGAAGAAGTCATCAAGGATCATATCGCGGGAATGACGGATCGCTATGCCGTGAATTTGTTTAAAGAGATTTTTGTCCCAAAAGGGTGGAAATAAATCCAATACAAAAAAAAGGAAATCCCTTTCCGGCGTCGAATATAAAACAGTGGTAATTTACAGATCTTTGATTTGTGACTCAAGAGAAGGCAGGGGCATGGGATATAGTGGAAATATCGTCGAAGAAATTAAAAGCAGGTGTAACATTGTTGATGTGATTGGGCGAACCGTTTCGTTAAAAAAAATGGGAATCAATCACAAAGGGCTGTGTCCTTTTCACAACGAAAAAACACCTTCTTTTATTGTTTCTGAAGAGAGGCAGCACTTTACCTGCTACGGCTGTGGAGCTACGGGCGATGTCATCGAATTCGTTCAGCGCTACCACAATCTTGATTTTTTCGGAGCGGTCGAAAGACTGGCCGGAGAATACGGAATCGATCTGGAAAAAAGCGGCTATGCGGGCGAAGGGAAAAAAGAACGACTTTACGAGATCAACCGTGAAGCAGCGGCTTATTTCTACAAAGTCTTTACCGAAAACAAGAATCCCGGCCGCGACTACATGGAAAAACGAGGGTTTACGACTTCGACATTACGCAAATTTGGGATAGGTTATGCAGATCCCGAATGGCACAGCTTGTATGAGTATTTAACTGCAAAAGGCGTAGAAAAGGAACATTTGCTGGCTTTGGGTCTTATTTCCGAATCAAAAGGAAAATTGTACGACAAGTACAGAAATCGAGTGATGTTTCCGATTATCAATACGCGCGGAAAAGTCATCGGCTTTGGCGGAAGAGCGATTGGTGATGATACTCCGAAATACTTGAACTCCCAAGAATCCTCGGTATTTTTGAAAAAAAACAATCTATATGGATTGAACTTGACTAGGCAGGAAATAAATAAAGAAGACTGTGCCATCTTGGTGGAAGGGTATATCGATGTTATGTCCCTTTATCACCACGGAGTGCGAAATGTGGCTGCGTCGCTTGGTACCGCACTGACGGAAAACCAAGCAGCTATGCTCAAACGCTATACCAGCAATATTGTCCTTTCCTATGATGCGGATTCTGCCGGTCAGGCAGCGACGCTTCGGGGTATGGATATCCTGTACAACGCCGGATGTAAAGTCAGGGTTTTGCATCAAGAAGAATGCAAGGATCCCGATGAGTACATCAAGAAAAACGGCAAGGAAGCTTTCCTCGATTTGGTCAAAGTCGCGAAACCGTTCGCAGAATATAAACTGGATCTTCTTCGTGACAACTCCAACATTTCTACCACTGAAGGAAGAGTCAACTACCTGAAGGCGGCGGCAAAAATTTTGAAGGCATTGAGTCCGATTGAAGCGGATGCTTATGTGCGAAAGATTGCCGCAGAAACGAGAATATCAGAGGGCGCGATTAGACAGGAAATTTTCGGAAGACAAAATGCTGACGTAATCGAACGCGAACAGCAGCAAAAAACCTTTACTGAGAAAAAACTGCAAAGTGTGGCAAAAGGCCATGGGACACCAATCGAACGAAACTTGATCAAATTGATGCTTGTAAAAAGCGATTACGTGCCCAAACTTGAGCCATATGTGGATGCCTTCAAGGATCCCGATTGCTTTCACATTTACCAAATCATAAGGAACCTCTACCTCCCGGATGAAGAAATCGATACACGCAGGATTTTTGACAGCTTGCTGGAAGAGGAAGCCATTACCCTAAAAGACATTATGGAAAACGTACAGCTGGCCGATAAGGACAGTCATGTGTTTGAAGATTGCATCGACCGGATTAAGGGGAGTGCAAAGAATAGAAGAATGAACGAGATTATCGAGATGCTTTCCGTACTAGACGAAGAAAAAGACGGAACCGCCGTTGTTGCCTTGACAAAAGAATTGCAAGAGCTGCAGCGAGAAAAAAACAGGGGAGAAATAATATGAGCTTCGATATGGATCAAAACGATGAAAAGAAAAATGACGATGTAGCTGAATTGCTCGAACGGGCAAAGCGAAAGGGTTCCGTTTCTTATCAGGAAATTTCGGATCAGCTCGAACATGTTGAAATGGATAAAAACCAGATGGACGATCTGTATGACACCTTGATTTCGATGGGAATTGAGATTGTTTCTGATGCGGATCCGGATGATTTTGAAATCATTGCACTTGAAACAGAAGATGATGCCGAAGTAGAACTCCCGGTGGAAGAAGCTGAAGTTGACCTCGAAGCAGCATTGCCCAAAGGCATTGCCGTCGATGACCCCGTCCGGATGTACTTGAAAGAAATCGGAAAAGTACCTCTTTTAAATGCAGACGAAGAAATCGAACTGGCGAAGAGAATGGAACAAGGCGATGCGGAAGCAAAAAGTGCGCTTTGCGAAGCAAATCTTAGGCTTGTTGTCAGTATTGCCAAACGATATGTCGGAAGAGGAATGCTTTTTCTTGACCTTATTCAAGAAGGAAATCTCGGCCTGATTAAGGCTGTTGATAAGTTTGATTGGCGCAAAGGCTACAAATTCAGTACCTATGCGACTTGGTGGATTAGACAGGCCATCACAAGATCGATTGCGGATCAGGCAAGAACGATTCGAATCCCTGTACACATGGTCGAAACAATTAACAAATTGATTCGGATTTCCAGACAGCTCTTGCAAGAAAAAGGTAGGGAACCGACCCCCGAAGAAATCGCGCAGGAGATGGATATCACCGAGGAAAAGGTTCTCGAAATCTTGAAGATTGCCCAAGAACCCGTTTCCCTCGAAACACCGATCGGAGAAGAAGAAGACAGTCATCTTGGTGATTTTATTCCTGATGATGATGTTCCGGCTCCGTCGGAAGCCGCTGCTTTTTCGATGCTAAAAGAGCAGTTGGTCGAAGTCTTAGATACTTTGACCGAAAGAGAACAAAAGGTGCTGCGTCTTCGTTTTGGACTTGATGACGGGCGTGCAAGAACGCTTGAAGAAGTCGGGAAACGTTTTGACGTTACCAGAGAACGGATTCGACAGATTGAAGCGAAGGCGCTTCGAAAACTGCGTCATCCGAGCAGAAGCAAAAAACTCAAGGATTATTTAGAATAAGGATCAGTAATGATAAAACTATCAGAACGATTGCTGTTAATGGCTGCTTGTGTTGCTCCCGGTGAGACGCTAGCGGATATAGGCACAGACCACGGTCTGTTGCCTATTTTTCTGTACGAAAACAAAGTATGCCCAAAGATGATTCTTTGCGATATTGCAGCAGGACCGCTTGAAAAAGCGAAACAGAATATTGCCGCCTATGCTCCCTCCTTTACTCCGGAACTCAGACAAGGGGACGGACTTTCTGCGCTTCAGCCGGCCGAAGTCGATACGGTCGTGATTGCAGGAATGGGCGGAGAACTGATTGCGGATATTTTAGCTTTTGATCTAGCAAAGACAAAAAGCTACCGAAAATTTATCTTACAACCAAGGACGGCACCCGAAAAGTTGCGAAAATTCCTTTATCGAAACGATTTTACAATTCAAGAGGAACACCTTGCTTCCGAAAGAGGAAGAATTTGCGAGGTTATCGTTGCGGTTCCCTCGCAAAAGGCGAATGCGACGATGGAAGAAAAAGAAGCAAGACTCACGGCCTTGGATAAAACGTTGGCTTGGGAAATCAGCCCTCTTTTGATAAAGAAAAAAGATCCCTATCTGGAACGGTTCCTGAATAAAAAAATCGATAAAGAGCTGGCCATCATTAAGCATATTGAAGAGAACGGAAGAGATGTCGGCTATTTGAAGGCAGAAAGAACAAAAAAAAGGATTAAGACCTTACGATTGATATTGCACAAGATAACAAAAGACAGCAGAAAGGATTAGGGCAGTGACATGGCAATCAGTTTTACAGAGCTATTGACAGAACTTCGAACAATCGCGCCACGCGAACTCGAAGAGGATTGGGACAACGGAGGCTTACAGATCAACATGGCGAAGGAGTCTATCGAGAAAATTCTCGTATGCCTTGAGATTACAGAGAAAGTAATTGAAGAAGCGGTCTCGCTCGATGTCGATTATATCGTTACGCATCATCCGCTTTTGTTTCATAAGCTCGATGTCGTCGATGCAAACAGCGTCACAGGAAACTATGTCATCAAACTGATTCGACACGGCATCACCGTATATTCGGCGCATA
>JAQUUY010000105.1 GCA_028693645.1 Eubacteriales bacterium
AAATGACATGCGCGCGTGGCGGAATTGGCAGACGCACTAGATTTAGGTTCTAGCGGTAACCCCGTGCAGGTTCAAGTCCTGTCGTGCGCACCAAAAAACACTTTCTTCGGAAAGTGTTTTTTTTATTGCAGAAATAATTTTTGGAGAAATTACGACTCTGGTTCCTTCGGCAAGGCGGACAGTACTACTGAAAAAAGAAGAATTGATTAGGAATGGCAATATGGGGGAATACTGGAGGAAAGCACTAAAAACAAAAAAATAAATAAACCAATCAGGAGGAAAGCCACATGAGAAAAAAAGTCTGCATTATTCATACAGGAGGCGCTCTTGGGATGGCGTTGGCTGAAAATGGTTATGAACCGAGAGCAGGGTATATCAAGACTTTGCTTAATGAGATAGAAGAATTGCGTTCGCCCAGAATGCCTGCTTACGATCTCTATGAGTATGAACCCCTGCTGAATTCTGCTGAAATATCAATCAAAGAATGGGTAAAGCTGGCTCAGGATATAAAAGAAAAATATGAAGACTACGATGGTTTTTTAATCATACATGGAGCTGACACCATGGCGTATACGGCATCTGCGTTGTCTTTTATGTTGTCCGGCCTTGCAAAACCTGTTATTTTGACAGGCGCATTGATTCCTTTATTTGATATTCGCAACGATGCCAGAGATAATTTGGTGACCGGCTTATTACTGGCAGGGAATTATGACATCCCTGAAGTTTGTATTTATTTTGGGGAAAAATTGTTGCGTGGGAACCGCGCCGTAAAAGTAGATGCGGCCAATTTTGTTGCTTTTGAATCTCCGAATTATCCGGAGCTCGCCGAAGTCGGCGTAACGATTACTTTAAACGAAAAGCATATTCGTGAAGCGGGAAAAGAGCTCAAACTTTCGTTGCTTGAAGAGCACCAAATCGTGGTTTTAAAGATATTCCCGGGAATACAGGATCGGATTTTTGAATGTATGGTGAAGTCGGAGATTGAGGCGGTGATTATAGAAGCGTTTGGAACAGGTATCATTCCTGAAAACTATGGAACGATACATAAAATATTAGAAGTGGCAAAAGAAAAAGGCATGATCGTGGTGGTTTGCACGCAATGCCTTAAAGGGTCGGTCGTAATGGGTGAATATGAAACCTCACGAGGGCTGATAAAAGCGGGTGCTGTCAGCGGGTTTGACATGACAACGGAAGCGGCCGTAACAAAACTCTATTATCTCTTGAGCCGAGGCTATCGAACCGATCAAATCGAGGAATTCATGGTAACGGATTTGCGTGGAGAGTTGACAAGAAGCTTCTAACGCCGTTTCATGATTTCGTCGAGAAGACGATGTGCGGCGACATCTTTGGAGAGCAAGGGGAGCTCCAATTCGCTGTCCTTGGTAATCAAAGTCAAAACGTTGGTGTCTTGTTCAAATCCTGCGCCTTCTGTTTTTAAATTGTTTGCAGCAATCATATCCAGATGTTTCTTCTCTAATTTTTTTCTTGAGTTTTCGATGAGATCTCGTGTTTCCATTGAAAAACCGCAAAGGAATTGTTTCGGACTGCGGTGTTCTCCAAGGTAGTTTAATATATCGGTCGTGCGGACGAGAGGAATCGAAAGATCTTCGTCCGCCTTTTTTATTTTGTCGTCAGAAAGATTGGCGGGCCGGTAGTCTGCAACGGCGGCGGCTTTGATGATAATATCAGCAGAATCACTCTGATGAATGACGGCTTCAAACATTTCCTCCGCACTGACCACGGGGATTACGTTAATAAAAGGCGGTGGTGAGAGTGCTACTTTTCCACTGATTAAAGTAACCTTGGCGCCGCGCCGTGCTGCCGCTTCCGCTATCGCATACCCCATTTTGCCGGAGGAATGGTTGCTAATAAAGCGGACGGGATCCATCGCTTCTTGCGTGGGGCCTGCTGTAACAAGGACGTTAAGGTCGGACATATCCTTTTCAAAGGCTACATCTTGGAGAACTGCCGCAAGAATGCGTGCCGGTTCTTCCATTTTACCGATGCCGATGTCTCCACAGGCGAGTAGTCCTGTCGTTGGAGAAATGACCTCCCAAGAATAATCTTTTAAGCGAGCCAGGTTGTTTTGTGTCACGGGGTTTAGATACATCCCCGTGTTCATAGCGGGAGCAAGCATCTTTTTGCAGCCACAGGCGAGCGTCGTCGAAGTCAGCATATCATCGGCAATTCCGTTTGCAAGTTTTGCGATGACATTGGCACTGCATGGTGCAATAAGCACCAGATCGGCAAGCTTCGCGAGCGCAATATGCTCGACATTATATTCGAAATTACGGTCAAAGGTGTCAATCGCGACTTTGTTTTCAGTAAGGGTCTCAAAGGTCATGGGAGCAACAAATTCTGTTGCATTTTTTGTCATCATAACGTGCACATTGCAGTGCTGCTTGACCAAGAGGGAGGCGAGCTCAGCGGCCTTATAAGCGGCGATACTGCCGGTAACCCCAAGAAGTATTGTTTTTCCTTTTAACATAACCGTTGTTCTCCTATTGATTTTTTTTAGTTGCTCCAAGAAGCGTTTTGCGGTTGCATGAATCTATTTACTTAGAGTATAGCAAACGCAAGGCGTGACGTAAAGATGAACGCGCAAGTATCTGTTTGCATTTCCCTTTAGGATTGTCTATAATGTGAGTGTTACGAAAAAATAAAAAGGTCCTTTGGGATCAAGAGAAACGGAGAACACAATGATTCTTGTAATTGATGTTGGAAATACAAATATAGTCATCGGCGGAATGGAGAAAGACCAAATCGTCTTTCAGGCGCGCTACAGCACAGATCGTGCAAAGACCGAAGACGAGTATGCACTGATGTTTATGGACATGTTCCGTCTCGAATCTATATTACCGGATGAGATTGAAGGCGGTATTATTTCCTCGGTCGTGCCGGAACTTCGAAAAGTATTGATGTTGGCGATAAAGAAAATCACAGGAAAGTGTCTCATGATTCTTGGCCCTGACATTGAAACAGATCTTGTTGTCGACATGGATATTCCGGGGCAGCTCGGAAGTGACCAGATTGCGGATGCGATTGCGGCACTTGCTAAATATCCAACACCGATTCTTATCTTTGACATGGGGACGGCGACGACCTTATCCGTCATCAGCAAAGACGGTGTATATCGTGGAGGAATGATCATACCGGGATTGAAACTTTCCGTTGAAGCATTATATACAAAAACTTCACTGCTACCAAGAATCAGCTTGGAAAAACCGGCACATCTCATCGGCAAAAATACGACGGATTGTATGAAAGCCGGAGCTATTTACGGGAATGCGGCAATGATGGACGGACTCATTGAAAGATTAGAAGAAGAACTTGGTGAAAAAGCAACCGTTTTGGCAACCGGTGGTTTGATCAAGGAAATCGTTCCTTATTGCAAGAGAGAAATTATTATGGATAAAGATCTGATTCTTTCGGGATTGCAAATGCTTTATGAGAAGAATAAAAACGCGCCAAAGCATAACCGATAGGACAGTGTGATGCCAAGGAGAATGAAACATGAAGAAAGTATATCTTGATAATGGAAGCACTTCTTTCCCGAAAGCACCGAATGTCGGTACGGTAATGAAAGAATATATCGATCAGGTGGGCTGTAATGTAGGCAGAGGCGGTTATGAAAGCGCTTACTCTCTCGCCGAGCGTGTTTTAGGGACCAGAGAGAAACTATGTCGTTTTTTTGGCTTTGACAAAGAGAGTAATGTCGTATTTACACCAAACATTACCTACAGCTTAAATATTTTGGCAAATGGCTTGCTGCATCGAGGGGATCACGTGATTATCAGTTCGATGGAGCACAATGCCATCGCTCGCCCAATCGAATTCGCGAAGCAGAGGGGAGTCGGCGTAAGCATCGCAGCATGTGATGAAACGGGAAGACTTGATATCAAAACGCTAAGTGACCTCGTTCGCCCGGAAACAAAAGCGGTTATGATGCTTCACGCCTCAAATGTTTGTGGAACGATTTTGCCAATCGAGGAAATCGGAAAACTTTGTTCAGAAAAAGGAATCTTCTTTGTTCTTGATTCCGCGCAAACAGCCGGAGTCCTTCCAATCAACATGAAAGAGATGAAAATCGATGCGCTGGCTTTTACCGGACACAAAGGGCTGCTCGGACCGCAAGGCATAGGGGGTTTCCTTTTGAGCGATCAAGTGTCGGAAGCAATGAGCAGTGTATTTCAGGGAGGAACAGGAAGTCATTCTGACAGCCTAATCATGCCGGAGTTTTTGCCGGATAAATTTGAAATTGGCACATTGAACCTTCCGGGCATTCTTGGATTGTCTGCTGCACTTGATTATGTTGAGGAAGTAGGTATTGATACCATTAGAAAAAAAGAACTTGATCTGATGAAACCATTCCTTCAAGAAATGCTTGAAATAGATCAAGTCAAAGTGATTGGAATCCCCGGACTTTTGGGACGAACTGCAATACTTTCGCTTGATTTTCAGGGCAAGGACAATGCGGAAATTGCATATCGACTAGACGATGAATATGGG
This sequence comes from Eubacteriales bacterium, assembly GCA_028693645.1. Lineage (GTDB taxonomy): Bacteria > Bacillota > Clostridia > Peptostreptococcales > Anaerovoracaceae > STD2-154. The sequence goes on from JAQUUY010000105.1 coordinate 4,510, forward strand.
ATTATGACGCGCTGTGGATTGCATTGTGCACCTCTTGCGCATCAGACCCTGTTGACATTTCCACAGGGAACAATACGTTTTGCAATCGGACATAAAAACACGGAAGAAGAGATAGAATATGC
>JAQUUY010000106.1 GCA_028693645.1 Eubacteriales bacterium
CCTTCGGGGCGTTTGAAAAAACTACCCGCCGAAGGATAGCATACGGGCTGCTTTTCGTTTCTTTTTGTAGTGAGTTCGCGCATGGTACGGGCAATTTGTTCGCGTTCGCCTTTTTGCAATCGCAAGGTCACAGAAAGAACAAGATCTCCGTTTTTCATCAAAGAGCTGTATCTGTAAGCGTAATTCAGTTCCTCAAGAGAAAGGGTTTTTTCTTCTTTTCCGTCCTTCGTCAGTATATGAACGGCTTCGACAACCTGTTTCATTTCCCCGCCGTAGGCTCCCGCATTCATAAATGCTGCCCCACCAAGGCTTCCGGGTATGCCGGATGCGAATTCAAATCCCGTCAGTTCTTGTTCAAACGCAAAGACAGCAACAGAAGAAAGTAACGCGCCGGCAGCGGCAATGATTCGATTTCCCTCTCTCTTAATCTCGGCAAGTTGATTTCCAACCTTGACAATCGCTCCACGATACCCACCATCGCGAACAAGCAGATTGCTGCCATTTCCCATTATATAATAGGGGATTCCTTCGTTTGCGAGGATAATCAAAGCCTGTTTTAGTTCCGATACGCTGCTCGGAATGACCAACAAATCTGCCGTCCCTCCGGCCTTAAAGGATGTATGTTCTTTCATCGTGGCGTTTTTGATTAAGTGCTCTGCCCCGAGTTCTTTTTCTAATGCAAAAAAGATCCTTTCTTTTTGAAGATCTTCTTTTTCTTTGTCTTTTGTCGAATTTTTGTCCAATCGAAGCCTCCGTGAATGCTTTTGTTTTCATTATATTCATTTTTTGCCCTAAAGTAAAGCAGGCGGTCTTAGCTTTTGCGAAAAAATGCCTATTCGCAACGATTCCAAGCGTGTATTGCATAATTATAAATTATTTTGAATAATTATAGAATTTGGCTTGCCTTTTCATTTTGATAGTGCTATACTTTCTTTCATAATTCAAGAAAAAATAAAGAAAGAAATGCATACCGTTCTACTCGATATGCACACAGGAGGAAAAGAGCATGAGTAAAGAAAAAGTCATTCTTGCATATTCGGGCGGTCTGGATACTTCGGTCATCATGACTTGGCTAAAAGAGCACTACGATTATGATGTCATCGCCGTTTGCTGCAATGCAGGTCAAAAAGAAGATTTTGATGCGATTGAAAAGAAAGCGTATGCAACCGGAGCCTCAAAGGCTTACGTTTTGGATATTCAAGAAGAATTCATCACTGATTATATATGGCCGACTCTCAAGGCCGGTGCAATCTACGAAGGAGATTACCTTTTGGGAACTTCGATGGCGAGACCGCTCATGGCAAAGAAGCTTGTTGAAGTCGCTGAAGCAGAAGGCGCATTTATCATTGCCCACGGCTGCACCGGTAAAGGAAACGACCAAGTTCGTTTTGAAACGACCATCAAAGCACTCAACCCCTCAATCAAAATTATCGCTCCTTGGCGTATTTGGGATTTGACTTCGCGTGAAGACTGCATCGCTTATGCCAAAGAACACAACATCCCCATTGCTCAGACAAAAGAAAACATCTACAGCCGTGACGAAAACATCTGGCATATCAGTCACGAAGGCGGCAACCTCGAAAGCCCTTGGAACGAACATCTCGACAGCATCCACGTTCTGTCTGTTCCTCCCGAAAAAGCGCCGGACAAAGCCACCTACGTGGAGATTGATTTTGAAGAAGGCATCCCTGTGGCTGTTGACGGCAAAGTCTTAGGCCCCATCGAATTGCTAACCGTACTCAACAAGCTCGGAGCAGAAAATGGTGTCGGAACAATCGACATCGTCGAAAACAGACTTGTCGGCATGAAATCCAGAGGCGTCTATGAAACACCGGGCGGCACGATTCTTTATAAAGCTCACGCCACATTGGAAAAACTGATTTTAGACCGTGACACGATGGCTTACAAGAACATCGTTGCGCAAAAATATTCACAGCTTGTCTATGACGGCCTTTGGTTCACCCCTCTCAGAGAAGCAATCGGCGCGTTTGTAGATTCCACACAAAGCTTGATTAGCGGCACGGTTAAGGTTAAACTGTATAAAGGCACGGCGACACCGGTTGCTTCGAAGTCCGAAAACTCTCTCTACAGTGAAGAATTCGCGACATTCAGCAAGGACGATGTTTACAACCAGAAAGATGCCGAAGGCTTTATCAATCTGTTCGCGCTCTCTGTCAAAATCAGAGCGATCCAACAGCAAAACAAAAAGGGAGGAGCAAAAAAGAATGAAACTTTGGAAAGGAAGGTTCTCAAAGGAGGCGAATTCATCCGCTGATGCGTTCAACGCTTCCATTGAAGTTGACCAAAGATTATATAAACAGGATATCAAAGGCAGCATCGCGCACTCCGCAATGCTTGCAAAGCAAGGAATTATGACAAAAGAGGAAGCCGAATCCATTCGGCTTTCTCTTCTTGAAATCTTAGCGGAGATTGAAGCCGGACAAATCGAATTTACAATCGAACGCGAAGACATCCATATGAATATCGAAAGCATTTTGACCGAGCGGATCGGAATCGCCGGAAAAAAACTGCACACCGCACGTAGCAGAAACGATCAAGTTGCGACTGACCTCAGACTTTATCAAAAAGACGAAATTGAAAAGGTTCTTGATTTATTGACACGTCTTTGCTGTACTCTCACAGAACTCGCAAGCGTTCACAAAGAAACCGTGATGCCGGGCTATACTCATTTGCAGCGTGCCCAGCCGGTCACTCTTGCGTTGCATCTCTCGGCGTATATCCAAATGTTTACGCGGGATAAAGAACGTTTTAGCGACTGCCTTAAGCGCACTGATTCAATGCCTTTGGGCTCGGGTGCCCTCGCAGGAACGACTTATCCGATTGATCGTGCCTTTACCGCAGAGCAGCTCGGTTTCTCGAAAATCTGCGAAAACACGATGGATGCGGTAAGTGACCGTGATTTTGCGATAGAATTTGCTTCTTGCTGTGCAATCTCTATGATGCATCTTTCGCGCTTTTGTGAAGAGCTCATCTTGTGGAGTTCAACGGAGTTCGCGTTTATTGAAATGGACGATGCTTACAGTACCGGTAGCAGCATCATGCCGCAAAAGAAAAACCCCGATATGACGGAGTTGATTCGTGGAAAGACGGGCCGTGTATATGGAGATTTGTTCACCCTTCTTACCATCATGAAAGGTCTGCCTCTCGCATACAATAAAGATATGCAAGAAGACAAACCGGCTCTGTTCGATGCCGGAGATACTTTGACCGATTGTCTTTCCATTTTTATCGAAGTCATTGCAACGATGGAAGTCAAAAAAGACAGGATGGAACGAGCAGCCGCGTCTGGGTACATGAACGCAACCGATGCCGCCGACTATCTCGTCAAAAAAGGCCTCGCGTTCCGCGATTGTCACGAGATTATTGGAAAGATTGTTCTTTATTGTATCAACGAAAACAAGGCAATCGACGAGATGAGCCTTGCCGAATTCAAAGACTTCTCGGAACTGTTTGAAAATGATATCTATGAAGCGATTGACATCAAAAAACGTGCCATTCGTTAATTCTTATTCGGACGTCAGCTGAAGCATGACTTCGAGCTTATTGTATACTCCGCGTGCAAGGACTTCTGCGATTGGCGTGATATCTTCCTTTTTCAAATAAAGGCGGATGGCATCGTAATACTCGGATTCGCTGATATTCCAAAGAATCGGAGGCAAGCCGTCTCGAATCAAAAGATACTGCGCCGCGGCGCGAGCAGTCGCCTCAGAGCCAACTTCAAACGGGTAAATCTCAAGCAGCTTATTGTGAAGATAAGCTGCTTTTTCAATGATGCTAAGAGAATCTTTTTTTGCGTCAATCCACTGAAACAGCAGCTCAAGCTGTTCTTCGATTTCCTTAAAGTGCGGTGGATTATATGAAATCATCCGAAGTATCGGATTGCTTCTGCGATATCCTTTTTCTTCGGATTCAAAAAGACTCTCATGTATTTTCAACAGGTATTTCTCGTCCAAGCTAATCTGCATTTCAGACATATCATACATTTCTTTTATTGTGTCGAGGAAGTTGCTGATTGCTGCATGATCGTTGACGGAGACATCAACAAGGAACTCCCCTTTTATGATCTTCTCCACTTCATTTTTTCGAAGCGCACTCCCATCCAACTTCATAGAAGAATAGATCCAGTCGATGCGATCCATTTCTTCGAAGAAACGCAGTGCTTCTCCGTCGAAGGGCTTTCGATTATCCAAGATTAACTTTTTCTTTTTGATTTCTCGAAGCATAAGACCGCCTCCGTTCTTCCCTTTTTTGAATTCATTCTACCATGGAATAGTATTTTTGTTTACCTTTTTTGCTTTTTTGCATATAATAACAATACTATGCAATAAAAATACCGCGCCCTGATTGTAATTCTTTGAATCTGGGAACACAAAACATAAATGATTTCAAACATAAGGGGGCAATTATGGATTTCTTACACTGGTTTTCCGAAGCTATGGACGATGTTAATATTCTTTCCTCAACGGTAAGACTGACTTTGGCAGTCATATTTGGAGGAATCATCGGTCTTGAACGCGGCGCAAACAAACATCAAGCGGGTTTAAGGACACACATACTCGTATGCCTTGGCGCCGCTCTTGC
>JAQUUY010000107.1 GCA_028693645.1 Eubacteriales bacterium
ACGACACTATCACCAATGCGGATATTCTGTAACGCAAAGTCCAATCCGGGAAGACCGGATTCAATTTTCAGTAACCTTGACATAGATGCTCCTTTCCTCTTCAGACTCTGTTAGTTTAACAAAAAATAAGCGATCATACAATTCAATTCAAAAAACTGAAATCTGTATGGCACGTCGTCGGAGCGCAGGGCAATTTTTCAAACAAATCCCTTGCGAACTGTGGTATAATATACAATTATAAATAACCAAAATAACGGGAGGAAACCATGTGCGCAAATAAAAACATTAAAACAAGAGATGAAATCTCTTCTGAATATAAATGGAATATCGAAGACATGTACCAAAACGAGGCAGATTGGGGGCTTGCGTGTCAAAAAGCCGAAGCCCTCGGAGAAAGCTTCACCTCGTATGCCGGTCGACTTTCCGAAAGCGCAGACCTGTTGCAGGCCGCAATGAAGGACAAAGATACCGTCTGGTTGCTTGTGGAAAAAGCCTTTGTCTATGCAAGAATGAAAAAAGATGAGGATACCAGAGTATCAAAGTATCAGACGATGGCAGATCAAGCGCAGAGCTTGATTGCGAAAATCGCCGCCAAAATGTCTTTTTTTACACCGGAATTATTAGAGATTCCCGAAGAAAAATTATTGGGATTTCTGTCTGAAAACAAAGAGCTTGCTGTTTACGAGCATGTGATTCGTGATACCTTGAGACAAAAGAAACACGTGCTTTCAAAAACAGAAGAAAATCTGATGGCGAAATTCCGTGAACTGACAAGTGCGACCAACGACATCTTCAGCATGATTAACAATGCGGATATTCGTTTTGGCAGCATCATAGATGAAGACGGCGCAGAAGTTGAATTGACACATGGACGTTACAGTACCTTTCTTGAATCCTCGGACCGAAGAGTTCGAAAAGAGGCTTTCGAAAAAATGTACGCTGCCTTTATTGCACAGCGAAACACGCTTGCAACCACCTACAACTACAACACAAAAACAGATGTGGTAATGACCGGAATCAGAAAGTATTCTTCTTCGCTCGAAGCGGCACTGTCCGGAGACAATATTCAGAGCGAGGTTTACGATAATCTGATTTCTGTCGTCAACGAGAACCTTCCGCTCATTCATCGCTATGTTGAGCTTCGCAGAAGGGCACTCGGAGTCGAAGACGTTCATATGTATGATCTGTATACACCCCTTGTAGAAGCCCCTAAGGCAGACATTCCTTATGAAGAGGCACTTCGCATCATGGAAGAAGGTCTTGCTCCTTTAGGAACGGATTATATTGATAATTTGAAAAAGGGGATTTCCTCTCGTTGGATTGACGTCTATGAAAACGAAGGGAAGACGAGCGGCGCCTACTCTTTTGGAAGCTATGACAGCATGCCCTATGTTTTATTAAATTATAACGGCCGACTTAAGGATGTATTTACGATTGCCCATGAAATGGGCCATTCCATGCATTCTTACTACACAAGGAGCACACAACCCTTTGTATATGGCGGACATTCCATTTTCACCGCCGAAGTCGCATCTACCGTCAATGAAAACTTATTGATGCTTGATTTAATCAAAAAAGAGACAGATCCGAATCGAAAAAAATATCTCTTGAACCTATATATTGAGGAATTCCGCACCACCCTGTTCCGCCAGACGATGTTTGCGGAATTTGAAAGAGAAACACACAAAGAGGTCGAAAATGGCGGCGTCTTGACGGCGGAATGGCTTTCCGATTCCTATCTTGCTTTGAACAAAAAATATTTTGGCGACAAGATGATTTATGATCCCGAAATCGCGATGGAATGGGCGAGAATTCCTCATTTCTACAATGCATTTTATGTTTACAAATATGCGACAGGCTTTTCTGCGGCGGCAGCGCTGGCAGAAAGAATCCTAAGCGAGGGAACGCCGGCGGTCAATGACTATTTGGCTTTCTTGAAATCCGGAGAATGTGATTACCCGATTGAACTCTTAAAATTGGCCGGAGTCGACATGAGCAGCCCCGAACCAATCAAAAAAGCGATGAAAACCTTTGAAAGCCTTTTGCTGCAACTCGAAGAATTAGTCTGAGAGAAACGGAGAAAAAAAGATGCCTGACAGAATGATCAATATTTTCGCCAATGATGACGAATATTCACAGGAAACGAGAAAGCTTCTTCGCAGAAAGCTTCAAAACTGCGGGTATTGTGTGCCGAAAGCTTTTACGGAAAATGCTGAGTTGATTATCAGTATTGGCGGAGATGGTTCTTTTTTGAAAACCTTGCATGAATATGATTTTCCGCCGATTCCGTTTTTAGGAATCAACACCGGACATCTTGGCTTTTTCCAAGAGATCCATCCGGATGAGCTGGATGATTTTATTTTTCGTTATCAGCAGAATCGCTTCTCAATCCAAGACATGAAAACAATCCGTGCGGTGGTAGTGGCAGAAGATGGAGAAGAGTTTGAATACAAAGGCCTGAACGAAGTTTTGGTCAAGGGTGAAAACTCAAGAAACGTCCACTTGAATATTTCGATCGGGGGAAGCTTTATCCAGCGCTTCAGCGGAGATGGCATTGTCGTTTCAACTCCTGCAGGAAGTACCGCTTACAATTACTCGCTTGGAGGAAGCATTGTGGATCCAAGACTTTCGGTTCTTCAGATTACACCGATCGCACCGATGAATACGACGGCCTATCGTTCCTTTACGTCAAGTGTAATCCTGCCGCCGGAGCTTGTTGTCGATGTCAATCCCGAATACCAGAAACAAGACGGTTTAGTCGTCGTTCTTGATGGAATGGAGCATACTCACATCCGACCAAAAGAAGTCAGCGTGAGTTTATCGAATACGATTGTAAAGCTGATGCGCTTTGAAAATTACGATTTTTGGAATAAAGTAAAAACGAAGTTCCTCTAAGACTGCCCAAAATACAAACAGCAAAGGATATGAATGGAAGGTTACCAATACATCGTCACTGAAAAAGACGAAATCATAACGATTAAAACGGTTCTGAAATCGAGAATGGGAATTTCTACCCGGCTGCTTCGAAAGCTAAAAGACACAGATGGTGTATTTCTTAATGAAAAACCCGTAAAGCTATATGAAAAAGCAAAGGCCGGAGATCGCGTCCTATTGTCGATGCCTGATGAAAACAGCGGTTTCGATCCGGAACCAATCCCCATTGAAGTTCTTTATGAAGACCGGGATCTGCTGGCGATTAACAAGCAACCCGGTTTTGTAGTGCATCCGACCAAAGGGCATGTGTCGCACACGATGGCTAACGGCCTCATGCAATATATGATTGACAGTGGCGAAACCTACAAGATTCGCTTTATCAATCGCTTGGATATGAATACTTCGGGGATCTTGCTGATCGGGAAAAAATCTCATTGTCAGGATGATTTTGCAAGACAGGCCAAGGAAAACCGCGTCGTCAAAAGTTATATTGCGGTCGTGCACGGTCTTGTAAAAGAAGAAGAAGGGATCATCGATCTTCCCATCGGGAAACCGGTCGATGAGGAAATCCGACGTCAGGTGATACCGGATGGCTATCCTTCGGTCACAAGGTATCGTGTATTAGAACGATTGCCGAGTGATCATACGATCCTTTCGCTGATTCTTGAAACCGGCAGGACGCATCAGATTCGAGTCCATTTGGCGCATATCGGGCATCCCATTGTCGGAGACAGTTTATATGGAGAAGCGGATGAAACATTGATTGAAAGACAGGCATTGCACGCTGAACGACTGGAATTTGATCATCCAATCACAAAAGAAAGACTTGTCATCAGCGCGTCGTGGCCCGAGGATATTATTAAACTAATTGACAAATTGAAATATGAGGCAAAAAGTGAATCAAATCAATAGTGCAAATAAAAAGAGGGAGTACAAAAAAGGGATTGGCGCAGCCATTCTTTGTGCTTTGTTGTGGGGAGTATTACCGATTTATTGGAAACTTCTTCGTCCAATTAACCCCCTTACCATCATGCTTTATCGTATTTTGCTGCTGTGTCTGCTTGTTTTTGTGATTGATCTGTTTTTTTATAAATGGAAAGGCATTATCACACCACTTAAGCAAAAGGGAGCCATTCGCGTATTTCTCTTGGCCGGAGCGGTAATCTCCTTTAACTGGGGACTCTATATCTATATGGTAAATGCAGGATTCGTAATCCAAACAAGTATCGGATATTATATTGAACCACTGGTGATTTGCATTTTTGGAATCGTCTTTTTCAAAGAGACTCTTGAAAAATATAAGCTGGCCGCTTTTTTGATTGCTTGTGCGGGCGTAGGAGTCATGCTCCTTTCTTACGGTGAAATCCCAGTCATGGCGCTTTGTCTTGCCATTTCTTTTGCCGTGTATGCGGGAATTAAAAAAAAGCTTCAGGCTACGGCCTTGCTGTCTCTGTTTTATGAAACCGTCTTTCTCTTGCCTGTCGTGATTCCGGTGATTATCTATTTGGAACTGACGGGAAATGGGATTTATGGCGTTGCAGAACCTCGGCAGATCGGTATCTTATGTCTGGCCGGTGTCGTTACCGCAGTTCCGCTTTCGCTGTTTTCAATGGCGGCAAACCGCATCAGTATGGTCGCACTTGGTATCACGGAGTATCTTTCCCCCTC
>JAQUUY010000108.1 GCA_028693645.1 Eubacteriales bacterium
AGCCCCGTGACTTCTGGGTTCATGTCAATCGCTCCAACGATTTCGGCTCCGTGTTCATAAAGATAACGCAAAAAGTACTTTCCCATCTTTCCGCATCCATACTGGATGACCTTGATTTTTTCCCTCATGACCGTCCTCCTTTATTTCATTCTTCTATAAAATTAAAACAGTTGTTTTGTTAATTATTTCACCACCTACTATAATGCTTGTTGTAAGTATAGAGTCAAGCGTCTTTACAAATAAATTTTAAAAACTGGAAAAGGTTCAAACTGCAACGACTAGATGACTTTTTTACTTTTTCTCTCATTTTATAGGCGCGCAAGCCCTGTTGGAATTAAGCCCATTCAGGGTTATATCTGCAGTAAGCTTTTCACAGTTTTCCCGAACTCTTGCGGGGTTCTCCGCAAAACCATCACATTCAGACTTTATAGTTCAATATATCAAGAAACACGCAATACGCCGTCTGTTGACAGAAACGGAGGAATAAAAAATGTCAAACGTACAGCAAGTGTTCGAACGCTATGAAAAGAAATATATGTTAAACGAAGTGAAAAGGGAGGCTTTATTAACAGAACTAAAAAAACACATGCAAAAAGATGCTTACGGGCTGCACACAATCTCAAATATCTATTATGATACGGAGAATTACGAATTGATCCGCTCCTCAATAGAAAAACCTCTTTATAAAGAAAAACTGCGACTGAGAAGCTATGGCTCGGTAAAAAAGGACAGCAAAGCCTTCATCGAAATCAAAAAGAAATACAAAGGAATCGTCTATAAAAGAAGGATTGCTCTCCCCCTTCCCCTTGCAGTGAATTATTTGGAACAAGGTGTCTGTGAGAGACCCAAAGATCAGATTATGAAAGAAATTGATTGGTTTTTAAAGCGATATACTGTTTCCCCAAAAGTTTTTCTGGCTTATGACAGAACTGCGTGGTTTGGAAAAGAGGATCCGAATCTGCGAATCACCTTTGATCAAAACATACGATTCAGAAATACGATACTTGATCTTTCCAAAGGAAATTGGGGCAAGCCGCTCTTGTCTCCCGAGCAAACACTCATGGAAATCAAGATACCTGGGTCAATGCCACTCTGGTTAGCTCAAACGTTAAACGAACTTTCGATTTTTTCCACATCGTATTCAAAATACGGTGCCTGCTATAAAGAATACCTAATCAATGAAGTAGATCTCAAGAAAGGAGGAATCATCTGTGCTTAATAGTTTATTAGAAACGGTGGCTTCCACGGCTGACAGCATCAGCCCCTCTTATCTTTTGATCTGCACCGCAGCATCCGTGGCTCTCGGGATTGGTGTCGCTCTAAGTTATATGTATAAAAACACCTATTCAAAGAATTTTGTCGTAACACTTACCTTGCTGCCCGCGATGGTCCAATTAGTAATCATGATTGTAAACGGAAACCTCGGTGCGGGGGTGGCAGTGATGGGCGCATTCAGCCTTGTACGTTTCCGTTCGATTCCCGGAAGCGCAAAAGAGATTAGCAGTATCTTTTTTGCCATGGCAATCGGGCTTGCGACAGGAATGGGCTATCTCATGGTTGCTTTCCTCTTCCTATTAATCATCGGGTTTATGACATTCTTTCTGAATACCATCCATTTTGGAGAACAAAAGCGGATTGAAAAAGAGCTTAGGATTACGATTCCTGAGAATCTGGATTATGTCGGGCTTTTCGATGACGTTTTTCAATCATATACCAAACGTGCGGATTTAATCAGAGTAAAAACCACGAACATGGGGAGTCTTTATGAACTTACTTATCGAATCCTGCTGAGAGGCAACGATTTAGAAAAAGCCTTCATCGACGAACTTCGCTGCCGGAATGGCAACCTCAATATCATTTGCGGACGAGTGTCAGTACAAAAAGAAGAATTATAAAAAAACATTATAGTTAATAATATATTTAACAGGAGGAATTGTTAATGAAAAGTTCAAAATGGAAGCGCCTTCCCGCCCTTCTTGCCTTAGTGATATCACTTAGTCTCTTTAGCGGTTGCGGCGAGGAGAACACTATCGAAGAAGCCAGTACGGCCGGCGGCCTTACCAAGGTTTCCGTCGAATACAGTGAAGAAGATCTTGATGCGACTTGGGATACATCAAGCGCTGTCATGATTAGCCTTTTAGGAAATACCGCAGAGATCAGCGGGGATGGTGCGATAATGGAAGAGAACAAGATTCGCATCACAGAAGGCGGCACCTATGTGCTGAGCGGCAGCTTAGAGGATGGACAAATCCTCATTGAAGCCGACGAAGAAGCAAAAATAAAACTGGTTCTCAATGCTGTAGAAATCAAAAGTTCCGACGGCCCCGCAATCTATTCTGTTGAAAACGACAAGGTCATTATTACGATTGCCAAAGGAACCAGCAATCGAGTCGAAGATAGCGCAACTTATACTCTTGCCGAAGGAGAAGAGGAACCAAATGCAGCAATTTTCAGCAAAAGCGATCTTACCATCAACGGCAGCGGTACTCTTGTTGTAAACGGAAATTACAACAACGGAATCGTTTCAAAGGATGATCTTGTTATCACCGGAGGAAATGTCACGGTGCTCGCGGTAAATGACGGAATCAAAGGACGAGATTCCATTGCAATCAAGGACGGTAATTTTACAATCACAGCCAAAGACGGCGATGCGTTGCAAGCGAGTAATGACGAAGATGCCGAGAAAGGTTGGATTTCTATCGATGGAGGAAATTTCGTGATTACCGCAACAGGTGATGGCTTGCAAGCCGAAAGCCTCCTGCAGGTCACGAATGGCACCCTCTCGATCGCATGCGGAGATGATGGGCTTCATGCCGATGCCGCACTTCTTGTTGAAGAGGGAACGATTCTGATCAGCAACTGCTACGAGGGCTTGGAAGCTTCTGAAATCACTGTAAATGGAGGAACCATCGATTTGACTTCGGAAGATGATGGTTTTAATGCCGCCGGAGGCAACGATAAATATTATATCCGCATCACTGGCGGAGATATCACGATTGATGCAAAAGGTGACGGTATCGATTCGAATGGTTCTCTGTACTTTGCTGGAGGTACAGTGAAAGTCAATGGCCCCACAAATAACGGAAACGGCCCCATGGATTATAACGGCGTTTGCGAAGTCACAGGCGGAACACTTACGATTGCCGGAAGTTCCGGAATGGCACAGGCTCCAAGCGACAGCTCAACACAGTGCTCTGTTAGCGTCTATTATAGCGCTGCACAAGCAGCAGGGACGGTTGCCTCCCTCGTTGATGCAAACGGAACAGTCATCCTTTCCTTTGCTCCCGAAAAAGAATACAGCTCTATCGTCTTCTCCGATCCAAAGCTCATCCAAGGAGAAAGTTATACCCTGCTATCGGGGAAAAGCACATTGACGGAAGTAACACTGAGCGAAATCATCACAAAAATCTCTGAAGACGGTTCGGCTGTCACCGGAGGAATGGGCGGTCAGTCAGCTCCTCACCCCGAGGGCGACGGCGAGCGGCCGGAACGCCCTGATGGCGAGCGCCCGGAAGGCGCCGGTGCCCCGCCTGACGGGAATACAGCGCCCCCCGATTCTTCTACCTCCGCAACAACGACAACCTAAAATTCAAAAGAGAACTTCTCCCGCAAGCAGCTTTTTCAGCATTTCTGCAAACGCTACATCCTGTTCTTTTGTCCTTTTGGAATTCCCTTTTAAGCGCCCTCCGGCATTTCTGATTTTCTTTGCCTCATGGCGCGCCATCAAAAGGCCGTCGATATTCCCGTTATGGTATAGCATTCCATTCTGGCTCAGCGGCAAGGCACCGCGCGCAAGGCACATGGCGGCCAGCCCATAGTCCTGTGTGACAACGATATCTCCGGGAGATAACAGATTGACTAGTTTAAAATCAACACTGTCCGCTCCCTTGGAAACCATTATCGTGCGAGCCCATTCGCGTTCAAAAACATGAGACGTGTCACACAGGATTACACATTCCAACCCGTTTTCTCTTGCAATATCAATCGTGACATCGACCACGGGGCAACCGTCAGCATCAATCAGGATTTTCAGGGTACTCCGGTCTTTTTTTTGCATCAGGACCTCCCTCTTCAGATAGAGAAATAGAAGCCATAGGTATCTAAAAAATCTCTGCTTTTCTTATAATCCGGCAAAACACTTCCGACACTGCGCCAAAAGGAACGATCGTGGTTCATGTGCAAAAGATGACAAAGCTCATGAACCACAACATAATCAATGATTGGTTTTGGCGCCATTGCAAGGCGATAATGAAAAACGAGCACTCTGTCAGTATTACAGCTTGCCCATCTTTTTGTGTGTTCTGAAAGGTCTATTTCTATGGTTTTCGGCTTGACACGCAAGCTTTTCTGATATAGCTTCACTCTTTCATTTACATAGCTTCGTAAAGTCGAAACATACATTTTTTTGAGTTTTGCTTTCTTTGCGTCTTCTTCGACTTCGCCGACCTCAATCAATTCCTGCAGAGGGTATTCAACTCCAAAATGAAGTACTTTTTCGTTCATGCTCTTTCCTTTTTATCTCAGTTCTTAAAACTGAAGTTCTTCTTTCCATTTCAAACGTTCCGAAACATCGTCATGGATGTCTCTAATCGTGA
>JAQUUY010000109.1 GCA_028693645.1 Eubacteriales bacterium
CAAAAAAAAGAACGAAGCATTTCCTCAACTAAAAAGAGCGAAGCCCCTGACTTTTGCGATGTAGCAGGGCAAGAAGAAGTAAAACGCGCTTTGCAAATTGCAGCAGCGGCAGCGCATAATCTGCTTATGGTAGGTCCACCCGGAGCCGGAAAAACCATGATGGCAAGAAGACTGCCGGGTATCTTGCCGTCTATGACTTATGAAGAGCAGCTTGAAGTTACAAAAATATATAGTGTCGTCGGCGAAGTCTCAGAAGGGCAAGCATTGATTGAGGAAAGGCCTTTTCGAGCACCACACCATACCATTACACCGATTGCTTTGATTGGTGGGGGTGTCAGACCAAAACCGGGAGAAGTTTCACTGGCTCATTATGGGGTCCTGTTTCTCGATGAATTGCCGGAATTTCGACGTTCTGTGCTTGAAGTGCTGAGGCAACCGCTTGAGGATAAACAGGTCTTAATCTCGCGTGCCACAACGGCGGTCTCGTTTCCATCAAAATTTATGCTGCTGGCTGCCATGAATCCATGCCCCTGCGGTTTCCTCGGAGATAGCATCCATCAATGCACCTGCACGGATTACCAGATACAGCGCTATCTATCGAAAATTTCAGGTCCTCTTGTGGATCGAATTGATATGCGAGTTGAAATCCTACCCGTCGGCTTCTCGGAGCTTTGTGGAGAGGGGGTCTACCAAAAAAAGGGGCGGACATCGAAAGAACTTCGTTTTGAAGTGGAAGCGGCACGAGCGCTTCAAATTGAACGCTATAAGAAGGAAGTGATTTCCTACAACTCAGAATTGTCGCCATCCCTAATCAAAAAATATTGCGTCATTGACAAAGAAAGCAATGAAATCCTTCGACTTGCTTTCCAAAAATATGGGCTCTCGGCTCGCGCGCACCAAAAAGTATTGAAGATATCACGCACAATAGCGGATATAGAAGGAAGTGAAATCATAACATTATCCCATGTGGCAGAAGCCCTTCGCTATCGAATCAATTCGCAAAAGGTACAATCTTGAGAGGAGAAAAGACTTGTTTGATGAAAAAGAAGTGGGAACAATAAGTATTGATTCACAAAAATACCCCGGCTTACTTCGGTTCATAAAAAATCCTCCGCAATTGCTCTATTATTTGGGAGATCTCTCTTTATGTGAAACGCTTTGTCTTGGAATCGTCGGCGCAAGGAGAGGGACGCCCTATGGTAGATGGGCAGCTCAACAACTTGCCCAAAAAGCGGCAGAACACGAAGTCACCGTTGTAAGCGGGATGGCCGCAGGGGTCGATTCGGCAGCGCATAAAGGTGCGCTTGAAGTCGGTGGCAAAACCATCGCTGTTCTCGGATCGGGAATCAACGTTTGCTACCCCAAAAGCAATAGAGATCTCATGCAAAAAATAAAAAAAGACGGACTTCTTCTGTCGGAATATCCACCGGGAAGTCCACCACTGGCATTTCAGTTTCCTATGAGAAATCGAATCATCAGCGGCCTTTCTCGTGCTGTCGTCGTCGCGGAGGCAGGGCTTTCGAGCGGATCTTTGATTACGGCGGAATGCGCTGCAGAGCAAGGGAGAGAGGTGTTCGCTGTACCCGCTAATATCAATTCGATCTACAGCATAGGCACCAATAAACTGATTCAGGACGGAGCGACGCCGATTGTAGTTCTTGATGATATCATCACCGGTCTTGGAATCGCCAGAAAATGCAAGAAAACAGACGCGTTTGAAGCATTAGGCGAGGATGAAAAACAACTGATTCAAGGAATCTCTTCGCAAGGGGAAGTGACGGTCGATCAGCTTTGCCGCGGAACAGGAAAGTCTGCTGCTGAAATAGGAGCAATTCTTACGATTCTTGAGATGAAAGGATGGGTCCAGACATCAATGGGTAAAATTTATATTGCAAAAGCAGTATTTTAGCAATATAATTCTTCATTGTAACCGATTCTCTCATTTTGAGAAGAGACAAGCTACTATTATATATCGACTCGTTAGGGTAAAAATACGAGAACATATTTCACAGCGGAGGGACAATTTTGTCCCATTCCGGAACAGGGGGGCAAATGGGAAACAAATTCCTAATCATTGTAGAATCACCGTCGAAAGCGAAGACCATCGGCAAGTTTTTGGGATCAAAATACAAAGTCGTTGCATCTGTTGGACACGTTAGAGATCTACCCAAAAGCAAACTGGGAATCGACATAGAAAACAATTTTGAACCGGCGTACATTGCAATCAGGGGAAAGGGCGATGTCATCAAAGCCATGCGCAAGGAAGCAAAGACCGCTGAAAAAATCTTCCTCGCAACTGACCCTGATCGCGAAGGCGAAGCTATTTCTTGGCATATTGCACATCTTCTCGGCATCGATGAAAAATCGGCGTGCCGCGTTGTTTTTAATGAAATCACAAAAGGAACGATACAAAACGCGGTGAAAAATCCGCGCGTCATTGATAAAAAATTAGTTGATGCACAGCAAGCCAGGAGAGTTCTTGACCGTCTTGTGGGATACCAAATCAGCCCGCTGCTTTGGAGGAAAATCAGAAGAGGGCTCTCTGCCGGCAGAGTACAATCGGCTGCATTGAAAATCATATGTGACCGAGAAAAAGCGATTCTCGATTTCGTTCCTAAAGAATATTGGACGATTACCGCGCTTCTTGAGAAAATGGGGAAAGAAGCAAAAGATCAAAAAAAGAAACAGGTCAGTGCAAAACTTGTTGAACGGGACGGCAAAAAAATCACGGTGGACAACAAGAAATTGGCTGATGAGATTCTTGCTGATTTAAAAAAGAACGATTATATCGTGAAACAGGTCGAAGAAAAAGAACGGGTCAAAAAACCTCTTCCGCCATTTACGACGAGTACATTGCAGCAAGAGGCATCGAACAAACTTGGATTTTTCACAAAGAAAACGATGCTAATTGCCCAACAATTATATGAAGGTATTGAAATTAAAGGCCATGGAACGGTTGGTCTTGTAACTTATATCAGGACAGACTCAGTCCGCGTTTCAGAAGAAGCACAGGCTGCCGCTACCGCGTACATCACGGAGAACTATTCCAAAGACTATCTCGGCAACTTTACTTACAGTAATAAGAAAAAAGATGTACAAGATGCGCATGAAGCCATAAGACCGAGTATCCTCGATCTTCACCCCGACCAGATTAAAGACTCTCTTTCAAAGGATCAGTATGGTCTGTATAAGCTCGTATGGACTCGCTTTCTCGCTTCTCGAATGGCAGCGGCAGTATTTGATAGTGCGGCAGCGGAAATCGAAAATGGGAAGTACACATTCCGTGCAAATGGCAGCCGTCTGAAATTCGATGGTTATCTCAGAATTTATAACAACACCAATGAAGAAGATGAAGAGAAAACGCTTCCGGAGCTTTCTGCGGGCGAAAAACTGGAACTTCTGGATTTAGGTGGAGAACAGAACTTTACTCAACCACCTTCGCGTTTTTCGGAAGCCGGATTGGTAAAAGATCTTGAAGATAAAAACATCGGCAGACCAAGTACCTATGCTCCGATTATTGCAACTTTGATTGAGCGAAAATATGTCACCCGTGAAAAGAAAGCGCTGCTTCCGACCGAACTCGGCTTTATCGTCACAGATTTGATGGAAAAATACTTCAACCAGATTGTAGACGCCGGGTTTACTGCGGAAATGGAAGACAAATTAGATGCGGTGGAAATTGAAAATATGGATTGGAAAACCATTATCAGTGATTTTTATGCTACACTGAAGGTGGAACTTGAAGTCGCTGAAAAAGAGATGGGGCATATCAAGCTTGAAGATGAGCTTACAGATGAACTCTGCGAGCTTTGTGGAAAACCGATGGCGGTAAAGCATGGACGCTTTGGAGAATTCCTTGCGTGCAGTGGTTATCCGGAATGCAAAAATACAAAAGCAAGGGTTCAAAAAATTGATGTAAAATGCCCAAGCTGTGGGAAAGATATCGTTGCAAGAAAAAGCAAGACGGGGAAATTGTTTTACGGTTGCAGCGGCTACCCTGATTGCAAACAGATGTATTGGAACAAACCAATCGACAAGCCCTGTCCAAATTGCGGGGCGATGTTGACAGAAAAAAAGACAAAAACAACAAGTGTTGTTTGCTCAAACACGGAGTGCGGGTATAAAGAGTAAAAATTATTATTGGGATTCAATCAACAAGGAGACCAGCTATGAAAAGTCAACCATAAATACAGAGAATATTTAATTTTTGATTCTGACTAAAAAAGGCCGACTTTAACAAGGCATCTTTCAATGCAAAAGATAAATATGCCAATGGTCAGATGCTAATCGAGGCCAAACTCAACGTTGCAAGACAGCATCTTGTAAATGATCCGAACCAGCTTGCCGGCACAATGACCAAGTGCATTGTAATGGCAGCGACCCTCCGCGATTTTGGAATCGTAGTAAGCTTTAAAGGTTTTGTTGTTCAACACAACATTATGGGAGGCATTGATCAGCGCGTAGCGGAGAACTTTTGAACCACGCTTTGACATGCGGGTGTGATTTGCCTTAAAGTTACCAGACTGATAAACGGAGGGATCCAATCCCGCAAAAGCAAGTACTTTGCTTGAGTGTGAAAAGCGGT
>JAQUUY010000110.1:0-1736 GCA_028693645.1 Eubacteriales bacterium
GGCATCCACTGCCCAGGACGAGATTTGATCCTCGTCTTCGCAGTCCAGTTCTCTTCCCACTTCTTTTTCAAAATCCGGGTCTATGAGTTTCAAGGTGTTGCAAAGCATGACCGCTTTTTCCTCGAGCGTCAATTCATCATCGGGATCAAATGTCCCATCTCCGTTGCCTGATACGATTCCCAAAGCATAGGCCTTGAGGACATATTCATCATCGGTGTCGCTGAAAGGGTTTTGTGTCAGACCCAGAAGATCCTGTGCCTCTTGCCCTGTAGTCAATTCCACCAAATCCTGATAGAGGATTACGATTTCTTTGCAATAATCTGCCCTAGTAATACAGGTCAAATCTTCTGTTGCAAACTCTTTTTCCACTTCTTCCCGAACGGATTGCGTTCCGTCCGCAAAAACAGTGCTTGCGGGAACGTAAATTACCGCAGTGAGCGTAAAGACCATGGCCAACAGTATGGCCGACAGTTTCCGATTCATTTTTCCCTCCACTTTCGCTTCTTTTGATGCATCTTCTTTGTTTATTTTTGCAAATTGGCAGGTGCTTTTAAGCTTTCGTAGTAACATTATACGCCCTAGCCTCTTCTTATACAAATAAAAAAACCGGTCTTGCAATCAAGGCCGGCATACTATTTTAGACTGCTAATTTAAAAAGAAACGTAATTCCCGCCCCCATTAAGGCGGTGATGGGAATCGTCAACACCCATGCTCTCGCAATATTGATCGCCAGCATCCATTTCACGGCCGAGGCTCTCTTGGCCGATCCCACTCCCATAATTGCAGTAGATATAACCTGAGTCGTGCTCACCGGTGCGCCCATTGCGGATGCCGCTTGGATTGCAACGGCGGCAGATGTCTGTGCCGCGAATCCGCTTATCGTCTGTAATTTTGTCAGGCCGGATCCCATTGTTTTAATGATTCTCCATCCTCCAACAGAAGTTCCCGCCGCCATAGCCGCCGCACACACAAATTTGACCTCCCAAGGAATTCCGCTGTCATGAGTCAAAACTTCGGCATTAACCAAGGCGAGTGTAATAATTCCCATCGTTTTCTGTGCATCGTTGTTTCCATGTGAAAATGCCATAAAGGCCGCAGAGACGATTTGTAATTTTGAAAACAAATTATTTACAATTTGTAAAGAAACATACGCAAAGAGTTTATAAAGAAGGGTCATAAGGGAAAGCCCTACAATAAAGCCCACCGCGGGCGAAGCGAACAAAGGAATGAGAACCTTTCCGACAAAGCCTCCGGTGAAGCCGTCTGTCCAAACGACTTTTTGAAAACTCATGGAGTAAACAATCGACGATCCAATCAGCCCGCCGATCAAGGCATGAGAAGAGCTGCTTGGGATTCCAAAATACCAGGTGATTAAGTTCCAAATAATCGCGGCAAGCAGTGCTGCCATGATTACATATTGCGCAATTTCCCCGTGAATCAAGCCTTTTGAAATTGTTTTTGCAACTTTGTCTCCCGCCAAGGCTCCAAAGAAATTCATCACGCAGGTCAATGCAATCGCTCGCGAAGCAGTGAGTACTCTCGTGGATACCGTTGTTGCAATTGCATTTGCCGTATCGTGAAATCCATTTATAAATTCAAAAGTCAAGGCAAGTACGATGACCGCAACCAAACTGAAGCTAATTCCGCTAAGCATATTTTCCGACCTTTCTTTTGCTCCTGTTAGCAGAGCCACTAATGATGATAGCACTAATGACACCGCAGTACAACAAATTTGG
>JAQUUY010000110.1:1836-4567 GCA_028693645.1 Eubacteriales bacterium
AACAAGCCCTTTTTCAGGATGCTGCCATCGAAGCAGCGCTTCCACTCCTACGATATTTCCCTTTTCAGGATCAACCTTTGGCTGATAGTAAAGAAGGAACTCATTCCTCTCCATCGCGAGATAAAGGCTGCTTGTGAGCTCATTTTTTTTCACAAAATCTTTTTTGATTTCCTGTGAGCATAAAGTGTATTTGCTTCTTCCGTTTTCCTTTGAGGTATATAACGCCAAATCGGCATTCTTGATGAGATCTTCGGGTGTTTCTCCGTCATAAGGAAAGACCGCGATTCCCATGCTTGATGTAATAAATAGCTCTTGTTCACTCACTTTGAGTGGCTCACGTGCCGCCCCTATAATCCTGTCAGCAATTTGCTGAATCCCTTGAATATCTGTAAAACGAGGAAGCATAATGAGAAATTCATCACCGCCAAACCTTGCAATCGTGTCTTCTTCGCGCAAACAGGCGGTCAGGCGAAAGGAAAATTGTTTCAGCAGTTCATCTCCACTGTCATGCCCCATCAAATCGTTAACGGTTTTAAAAAAGTCAAGATCAAGATAAATTACCCCGAGAATGGTATTTGTTTCGCGAGCTTCGTCGATAGCACTTTTCAGATACTTACTAAACTGCATCCTGTTCGGGAGATTTGTGAGATTATCAAAATAGGCCATTTTTTTCAGTTCTTTTTCTGCGCTTATTTTTAACCACACATCGGTCAAATGATTTGAAATCATCTGCATTAACTGCCATTGACTCGTGTTCCAATTTTTTTCGGATTTCCTTGTTGAAAAAACAAGAGTCCCTATAATTCTTTCCTCCGAAGTAATTGGAATTGAGTTCTTTGTTCTTTCCTCATTGAGCAAGGGATCCGACGTTTGCTCCAAATTTACACGCTGCCATTCATAGCTTCTTTTTTCACCCAGCGCATCTTCCTCATAAAAACTCAATACTGCATGGTCGGCACCAAGATATTCTCCACAGAGCAATAAGGTTTCTTTCAGCCGCTCCTCAATATTGTGCTCATTAACGCTGACCAAGCCCGCAGATACAGCAGCATTCAGTTTCTGCATCTCGACCTGTTCTTGATATTGAACAAGTCGATCAACATAAGCTTCTTTAATAAAATGTGCAATCCAAATCAGTATTAGGAAGACAAGGATTCGAATGAGATGATCCGTTCCGTCAGTTTTGATGATTGCGCTCGGGGTTAACACCCACGTATAAAGCAGGCTTATTACGATGCAGCAACCTGTAATTGCAACAAAATGCTTTGTGCCCGAAACAATGGCTATGAAGAGTATGATTACCGGGAAAATCCATCCGAACAGGGGTCCGTAACTGATATAGAGCAAATTCAGTACCGGAATGGACAGGAGAATAACGGTATTTTGTATTCGGTTTTTCCATATCGCAGGAATCGCGAAGATTTCAGCAGCATAGAGCGCGCTGCCAAACAAAAATGCGGGCACACTCAAAAGGAAGGAGTGCTTGGGGTCCTCATAAAGAAAAAAGTAATGCAGTGCAAAAGAAAAAAACGCTCCAAATATATAGGTGAACGCTAAGAACCGATACATTTTCGAACTTGTCGCTTCGCTTAAAATCATGCCGGCGGCTGCTTGTTCTTCTTTTTTTGCCGGTGGAAGCAAGTCGTATTTTATGATGGAAAAAAACATAACGATGTAAGGCAACATGATAATCACGATTCCAATTTGCGGAACTTTCGTCGCGGCGACCGAATTGATTACCAACTCCGCAAGGGAACCCACGGCAAGTGCAATCACATACGAAGCCGTAATGAAACGTGCCTGTCTTTGTTTTATCGTCTTATTGATTTTTTTCGTCCATTGCCAAAGCAAAAAGATACTTACAATGGTAAAGAGAGTGTAGTAGCAATAAAAAAACAAATCCCACGGAGTTTGTTTTGAAAGGTTAATCCAACCTGCATAGGTTTTGACCAACTCAAATTGTTGTTCTACGATAGCCGCATTGAAAAAATTAGCATAAATGTTTACGAGGCAAGGGCCGTAAAGTAACAAAAGCAAGCTTCTCTTTTGCAAGATTTCTTTCTGTTCTGTAAGTATAATAATGAAGTGAAGCAAGAAAGAATACACGAAGCCCCAACCAAAAACAGCAAGCCTTCTCCAGAAAAGACAGGTCTCGTAGTTTGGTGCACAGTTTGCCACAGAATAAGTAAAGGCCCAGATACATAAGGAAAGCGAAACCAAAAAAAACATACGATGTAACGCAGAGGAATGATGAAGCGAATAAATATACAGTCCCTGAAAAAAATAAAGCATCAAGGAGCCAAAAATTATCAAAGAAAGGATGTAGGATAACTCCATAGTAAACCGCCTTGTCCGTTTATTTCCCTTTTAAGCTTATCGACTTTTTTGACCCGTTCTTTAGAAAGGCAAAATGTGAATTTATAACTTTATAATGAATTATACTATGTTAGAACAATCTTACAATACATTTATTGCCGATGCCTCAACATTTGCAAACCGCAAAATTTTTCAATCGTTTTTTGCACTGCTTCGCCAAAATTATGTTATAGTAAGCTGTACTAAATTAGGATGTTTGACAAAGGAGACCTTATTATGTTCAGTGTTGTAGAAATCATAGTATTTATCATTCTTTTGCTCGGTTTTGGCAAATTGATTGGAATCGTCGGATTCGCTTTCGTTGCCTTTCTTGCCGGAGGATGGATGGTTTATAAAAAGAAAAAAGCCGGCGAGG
>JAQUUY010000111.1 GCA_028693645.1 Eubacteriales bacterium
GGCGTTTGGCAGGATTTTGGTTGTGCGCTTGTCAGCGGAGTCTGTACTTATGGCTTTGCGCTTTTTCTTGACCACTTGAAATTAAACAGTTACATCAGATATTTTTTCGCTTGTGCGTTAACCGCGTTTCTTTCGATTCTTTCGGTCCGTTTTGGGCCGGGTATCAATCTCAACGCGATTATTATCGGCGGCATCATGATTTTTTTGCCCGGACTCGCGATTACAAATGCCGTTAGAGATTCTCTGACCGGCGATCTTCTCGCCGGCTCTGCGCGAGGTCTTGAGGCTGCTTTGACGGCTGCAAGCATTGCTGCAGGGGTCGGCATGGTCTTAGCCCTTCAAGTGCTCGTAGGAGGTGCCTTATGACGATTTTGCTGCAGTTTATCTACGCTTTTTTTGCGACATTCGGCTTTTGCCTGATTTTTCACGTACCTTTTCGTCACATCGTTCCGGCATCGCTTGTGGGAGCTTGCGGTTGGGCAACGTATCATTTTTTATTGTTCCTCGAAACATCGCCTGTTTTCGCTTGCTTCATCGGAGCTTGTGTGGTCGGAATCTTAAGCGAAATACTCTGCCGTTTATGTAAAGAAGCTTCTTTAATCTTCATCATTCCCGGCGTTTTGCCCCTCGTTCCCGGAGCGGGCATGTATTACACCATGCTTTCTCTCATGTCAGACGATATGCTTGAAACCGCTAGGATTGCAACGGAAACCCTCTTGATGGCCGGAGGAATCGCCATGGCGATTTTGCTTGTATCCTCCATTTCACGTATGATAACATTAATCGTAATGATGGGCCGCGAACCACATTCTTGAAATAGTAACAACGGAGTACATATATGAGACAAATACGACACCAACACCGAAGACAACAAAATACGACGTACCACAAACCTCCGGCTTCCGAAAAGACATTGCCCTGCGGCTTTGTGCCTTTGGACAAACTGAAGCCCGGCGAAAGCGGCATTATCCGCTGCGTAGGAGGGCAGGGTGCGCTGAGACGCCGATTGCTCGACATGGGGTTGACCCCAAACACAAAAATTATGGTTCGTAAAATAGCACCGTTTGGTGATCCGATGGAACTTTCCCTCAGGAACTACGAACTAACGCTTCGCCGCGATGACGCCCGCCAGATACAAGTTGAGGAGGTTCCGCAATGAATATAAAAATCGCATTAGTAGGAAACCCTTCGAGCGGCTTGACTACTCTTTTTAATCAGATGACCGGAGGGATTCAGCACAGCGGTTATTTTTCCACTGCAAAAACAGCTACAAAAGAAGGCCCCGTAAAAAAACACAAAGGGGTGAGCGTGATTGAGCTCCCCGGTTTATATTCGCTGTCTTCCTATTCAAAAGAAGATCTTTCAACCCGAGATATTTTAGTGAATGGCCGTCCCGATGTCATCATCAATATCGTTGATGCGACAAGCATCGAGCGCAATCTGTATTTGACATTACAACTCATGGAACTGGATATCCCGATGGTTTTGGCCTTGAATATGATGGACGAAGTTCGAAATAACGGTGTCGCAATCGATCTTGCGCGTCTCGGAGAAGAATTGACAATTCCCGTCGTTCCGATTTCCGCGAGCAAAAACGAAGGAATTCACGATTTAATTCATAGCGCAATTTCAACCGCCCACCATAATATTCGCCCGCAAAAAATCGATTTTTGCAGTGGCTATGTCCACACGGCGATTCATTCCATATCACACTTAATTGAAGAAAATGCTGCTCAGGTTCAGCTCCCCATTCGTTTTTGCAGCACAAAACTTGTTGAAGGCGATGAGCTGATTATGGACGAACTAAAATTGCCGGAGCCGGAACGAGATATCATTTGCCATATCGTCGAAGACATGGAAACTCACCTCGAAACGGATCGCGAGGCCGCCATGGCTGATATGCGTTATGCCTTCATAGAAAATTTAGCAAAGAAAACTATTTTTAAAGAAGCAGGAATGACGAAAGAACATTTACGTTCGTTGAAAATCGATGCGGTGCTGACACACAAATACTTCGCATTGCCGATTTTTTTCGGTATTATGTTTTTGGTGTTTTGGCTAACATTTGCTGTAGTCGGTGCCTTTCTCAGCGATGTGTTTTCCTATGGAATCGATTATTTTACAGGATTCGTCGACGGGCTTTTGTCTCAGGCGTCCGTAAGCGATGCCTTGCACTCTTTGATTATCGACGGCGTGTTTGCCGGTGTCGGAAGCGTTCTTTCCTTTTTGCCGATTATTGCCGTCCTGTTTTTCTTCCTTTCCATTTTGGAGGACAGCGGTTATATGCCGCGCGTGGCCTTTGTAATGGATCGTCTCCTCCGACATCTTGGACTTTCAGGTCGTTCCATCGTGCCGATGCTCATCGGTTTTGGTTGCAGTGTCCCTGCCATCATGGCAACACGATCCCTTCCGAGTCAACGTGATCGCTATATGACAACGATTCTCATCCCTTTTATGTCTTGCAGCGCAAAACTTCCGATTTATGCGATGTTCACCTCAGTATTTTTCCCCGATTATGAGGCCTTTGTACTGATTGGTCTTTACATAACAGGGATTCTGATTTCGATTCTTTCTGCCTTGCTTTTTAAAAACACCTTGTTCAGCGGAAATCCCGTTCCCTTTGTCCTGGTTTTGCCTCACTACAGAATACCAGCGGCAAAAAGCGTAGGACTAAGAATGTGGGAAAATGTAAAAGGCTTTATTAAAAAAGCCTTCACTGTGATTTTTATTGCAACGATTGTGATTTGGGTGCTTCAGAGTTTTGACCTCGGCCTCAACATGGTCCACAGCAGCGACGATAGTATGCTTGCTTCTCTCGGAAAATGGGCCGCTCCGTTCTTTGCTCCACTGGGCTTTGGCGACTGGCGCGCTGCTACGGCATTGATTACGGGACTTTCGGCAAAAGAAGCCGTCGTGAGTACCTTGGCTGTTCTCACCGGCGCCCCCGACACCGCAGCGCTTGGGATGATGCTTCATACGATTTTCACACCGCTTACTGCCTTTGTCTTCCTTTGTTTCTGTCTGCTTTACGTCCCTTGTATTGCGACACTGACGGCGATACGCAGAGAGATGGGCGGAACTATGGCCGCTGTGCTTGTTGCTTTTTTTCAAATTGCTGTTGCCTGGATTGTTTCTTTTATGATTTACCAAATTGGCAGTCTTCTGTTTTAAATATGGATTTCTCCTTCTGCGAGAATCACTCCGCTTCCTCCGATTCGAATGTCTATGACAGGCGGCCGTGTTTCGTCCTCAGCGGGTCGAACGTTGATTGCACTGACGATACGAGAGGGTCTGCCCATTGATTCTCCTTGGATAAACAAACAGCTATCGCCATTTTTCAACAAATCATTTTTATAAAGATAATATGTGAGCGCGCCATTGGAAGTTCCGGTGGCCGCTTCTTCTTTAATTCCAAAAGCAGGAGCAAAGTTTCGGCAGTATGCCGTGACGTCTCCTCCAATCTCGCCGAAGGAAAACGCATGAACACCGGTCACACCATATCGTTGCGACAACGCCGCCAACGCGAGATGGTCAGGGCGAATCCGTTCAAGTTTTCTTCTGCTCACGACAGGCAGCAAGATATCCGGAAGCCCCGTCGAAATAATCTCTGGGTAAAGCCTCTTCCCCTTCACAAATACTTCAATGTCTTGCACGCTTAAATCCATGATTCGGCAAAGTTCTTCCAACGCGCTTTCCTTGTCAATCGTTCCTCGTTCCTCCGGCGTTGCCATGTCCATCGTAATAAGCCCGTTTTCGACGCTTACGGAAATTCTGCCGGCCAAAGTCTCGCAAAGGTAGCTTTTCCCGGCGCTGACGTGATCTCTCTTGCAGAGCGCAGAAAAGGCACCTATCGTAGCATGTCCGCAAAGGTCAACTTCATCCGTCGGGGTGAAATAGCGAAGGCGAAAGCCCCCATCCATTTTTTGCCGGATAAAAACGGTTTCCGAATAACGCAGTTCTGCGGCCGTTCTTTTCATGACTTCATCGCTGGGGTATTCTTCTCCGGGTGAAAGGAGTACGACTCCCGCTGGGTTTCCGCCAAAAAGCGTTTCAGTAAAGGCATCGACAATATAAAATTCCATCTCTTACTTTGCCTCCTTACATCAGTTTGCAGCAATTTTTAATTTGCTTTAGAAAAGCGGCGGCCGTCTGTTTCATAACAGTCCGGCGCGCCGCTCATTTAATTTGTGTTATTCTTGAACCAAAACGATTTCTGCGACACCCGGCTCATCACCGGTAACGGAAAACGCTCTTACTTTTGAGTTCACATTGATATCAGAAATGCTTCCGGCCTCATAACCAACGACCACACCGGCTTCGACATCCGCAACGTAAATGCTGGCATCATCGAGGATCGAAATGATTTTTGTGGGAGCGATACCCAGTTGAACCGTCATGACTCCATTCGATACGCTATTCACATTTGCCCAGCCTACTCCAGCGGCTCCTGCTCCCAAGAGATTCTCAAATCCGGCCGGTGCACCGATTCCCGCAAAGGCCACATCCGAAGTGTCCACGCCGGTTACAACGCCGCTCGACATTTTAAGACCATAGAGGTCTCCTGCTG
>JAQUUY010000112.1 GCA_028693645.1 Eubacteriales bacterium
TTTCCCCTGAAGTGCTCTCCGGCCTTAAAATCAAAGAAGGCAGCAAAGTCGAGTTCAAACTTGCAAGGAAGAATGGTTCGGATGCGCCTGAACTTGGAGCGTTGACGGGAGAGGGGTATCCGATTTATGAGGTCAGCATTTATGTTGACGGCTTGCCAATCCATCGTTTAGGAGGGACCATCACGGTAGCCATCGATGGCAAAGGGCTTTCAGAGACGGGTGGTTTGCACTTAATCCACGCCCTTCACAACGGGGCGTATGAAGATGTTTTCTATACCCGTTCCAATGAGCAGTTGTTGTTTAAACTGGACAGTCTTTCCTATGTACTTTTGGTTGATGATGCCAAGGCAGCCGGGTTTCTCAGGAATCCTTTTGCCGATGTAGCAGAGACGGACTGGTTTTATGATAATGTTTTGTATGCCTATCAGACGGGACTGATGGTCGGAACAGATTCAGACAGCTTCAGCCCGAAGACTCCGGTCACAAGGGCGATGGCCATCACGGTCCTTCATCGCATAAATGGAGATGCCGCGTCTTATGACAATAAATTTATGGACATTCCTAAAGGCAGCTGGTATGCCAACGCAGCAGCATGGGCGGCGAATAATGCAATTGCAGCAGGAACAGGAGCAAATCGCTTTGCCCCGAATGCGCAAATTACCCGGGAACAATTAGCTGTTTTGTTGTATAACTACGCCAAACAGGAAGGGTATGATGTGACAACATACAAGGAACTCGACCTCAAACTCTATCAGGATGCCGGAAGGATTTCGGACTACGCATACACCGCCTTGCAGTGGGCTTGCGGCACCGGAATTATAAAGGGAGACAGCTCCGGAAATCTGAAGCCGCAAGGCAGCGCAAATCGCGCGGAAGTCAGCGCGATGGTACAGCGCTTCGATGAAAACATAGCAGAATAGCCTGCCTCAAATTCAGAGCAGTTACTCCGACCTTAAAACAGGCGCACCGGAAACGGAGCGCCTGTTTTAATATGGATTAAATAATAGCTCAAATAATTTACCCGTGATTTTGCTAAGCAGGCTTTGGATAGAAAAGATTCTCCGAAGCTGATAGAAATGTGGGAATAGTGGTATAATCTTATAGTTACAAACGAATCATTGTAAACAGGGCTATGGAAAAAGGAGACAAACAGTGGAGCAGGAAATGAGAAACATCGAACTTTCTGATGGAATCTATTGGGTTGGATCTCACCAGAACAGTAACGGATTGCAATGCAACCCGTACCTTTTGATTGATCAGGGTATCGGGGTCTTGTTTGATCCGGGTTCGATTCTGGATTTTGAGATTGTTTATGAAAACCTAAAAAAAGTAATCCCTCTCGAGCGCATCAAATACGTTGTTCTTCACCATCAAGACCCCGATTTTTGCTCGGCAGTTCCTATGTTTGAAAAAGAGGGATTGCAGTTTACTGTCGTGACACATTGGAGAGTCCAGACAATCATTCAATATTACGGAATCAGCTCGCCGTACTATCTTATTGATGAGCATAACTTTCAACTCACCCTTCCTTCGGGTAGAGAACTTCAGTTTGTCCCCACACCATACCTCCATTTTCCCGGAGCCTTTACGACCTATGACAAAGAGAGCAAGGTTCTCTTCAGCAGCGATCTGTTTGGCGCTTTTGCAACGCACTTCGATTTTTATGCGGGAGAAGATTACATTGAAAAAATGAAGACCTTTCATGAACACTATATGCCGTCGAATGTTGTGCTCCGCCCCGTTATGGAAAACTTTCTCCTGATGGATATTCGCATGATTGCGCCGCAGCATGGATCTATCATAAAAGATAATATCAAAGGCCACATCAAGGTACTGCGAGATTTAGACTGCGGTGCCTTTCTGACGGTCGTTAAGAAAAACCTTAAAAAAAGCGGAGGATATGCCGGTATCTGTGGAATGGTTCTCAAACGCTTGGCGGCCACTTACGGTGAAGAAGATTTGAGGGAAGCACTGATTGGTCTCGAAATCACGACAAGCGAACAGGACTTTGAAATTATAGACTATAGTTATGATGGAATAGAACTATGGGAAAAGCTGTTTGACCATGTTTTTTCAAAAAAGGGAATCAAATGGCTTTTAGCGATTGAACCCCTCGTGAAAAGACTTTCGATAGAGTACGACATGCCCTTCCCTGCCATTTTCCAGTCTCAACTGTGGAGCGTGCAGCAGGAAAGCCTGATTCTAAAGGAAGAATTGCTGGAACTCAAAGAAATCAATGAAAGACTTGAAAAAAATATCGAACAGACACAAGGAAAGATTATGACTTGCCCTGTGACCGGCCTATATAACGAAAACTTTTTTAAAGAATATTTGAAAACAGAACTTGAAGAGGGCGGAAGCACGGAGCAATTTGAAAATAAATGCATCCTATTTATTTCTGTCGATAACATTGCAAGAATCAAATATCTCTTTGGGGACGCGGAGGCAGATGAGGTTCTTAAAGGTATCGTCTATTTGCTTTCCGAGTTGAAAGAAGAAAAAGATCTGTTGTTTCGTCTTGACGGTTTTACCATCGCTTGCTTTATGCCGGCGACGACAAAGGACCAAGCGGCGGTCTTGGGCGAAACCATTCGAAACGAAATCAGGACCTCGAAAAAATTTGTCGAGGAAATCACCGTATCCATGGGACTTGCCAGTCTTGCCGAATGCCTTCCGGAAGCAGGGGCAAAGGGCATTGCCGAAACGATTTATTCTGTAGCGGCGACACGGGTTCGTATCGCAAAAAGCAAGGGGGGCAATCTCCTTGCAAAAGAATCGGAGATTGAAAGCAGCCGTGATCGAGAAGGAAAAGTTTTGATTGTCGATAATGATGCGACTAATCGCGAGGTGCTCAAGAATTTCCTTTCGAACCTCAAATACACTGTAATTACGGCAAATGATGGAGAAGAGGCGCTTGAACTCGTGGAACGAGAGCTGCCGGACCTCATTGTTTCCGAAATCATGCTTCCTAAAATTGATGGCTTTGTGCTGTGCGAAAAACTACTCCTTCATACTGCGACAAAGGACATTCCTTTTCTCATCGTTTCAAATTTAAAGAACGAAGATTCCGTAAAACGCTCCTTGAGTCTTGGAATTGAGCACTATTTCCAGAAGCCCTATATGATGACGGAGCTTGTTGGAATCATAAAAAGAAAAATCAGGGAGGATGAACGGAATGAAGATAGATATTGAGTTTATCCTTATCGCGGTGGCCTTTCTGATCTTTGCCGATGTAATCTTATTGCTGCGGCTTTTGATCAACAAAGCAAAAGACGCACTCAAGCTCATTCAAAAAAGAGAAGAGCCGAAGGAAAAGAATCTCATTCGCGCGCTGAGATCTCCTTTTAAGACCAAAAGGATTAAAGCCGCCGTGGAATTAGGCATAATCGGAAGCAGCGAGGCAAGAAAAGCTCTTGAAGAAGCATTGACGAGAGAAAAAGACTTTCCTGTGCGCTTATATCTCGCAAATGCGCTGACTGATATCGGTGTCGAAACCTCGTTACCGCTGCTCATCGAATCCTTAGTTGGTTCCCATCGTTGGTATCGAACAAAAGTCAACTTGCTCATAGCTACCTTCGGGGCAAAGCTGGAAGCGTATATTCCTGACTTGCTGACAAGAAAAGAGGAAGCGATCAAGGAGTTGCTCGTTGACCTTTCCGCGTCCTATATTTCGGGTGACTTGAAGGAGTACGTCTTTCGACTCATTGAGGAAGACGAAGTTCTTGCAGAAAAAGCGGCAGAGGCGGTCTCCGTCTTTTATTTTAATGAACTTGCAACAGATCGTTACCTCTCTCACAAAAATCCGGTGGTCAGAAATATCGCAGTGCGCGCGCTCGGCGGGGTGGATAAAAAAGAAAGTTTTTATCAGCTCAAGGAACTCTTGGTCGACCCTATCGTTTCTCAAACGGCGCGGCATGCCATTGCGCAGCTAATTGACAAAGACCCCACCTATATTAGAATGACTCTGGATGCTTTTCGCGAAGAAACAACGGAGACGGTCAAAGAACAGCTTGCAGAAGCACTTTCCGGACGGATTGAATATTTCATCATGAAGCTTTCGACCTATGAAAAAGAAGATGCCGAAAAGATTATAAAACAACTGATTTATCTTGGGAAAACCAGTGAATTGATTGGATTTCTCAATAAAAATAAAGAAATTGAAATGGAAAACAAACTCCTTTCCATTGTAAAAGAAGCCGTCGCGGGCAGAGAAGCAATCGAAAAAGAGTTTTGCACCTATCTTCATGACCGGCTGTTAAAAAAAGCAGGGCTTGTTAAATGCGAGCGCTTGCGCTCACAAAAAGAAAAGGCACGAGATCCTGTGTTTATCAGGATTTTGTATTTCCTTTTGACAATTACTTTGATCTTTTTCCCCATCGCCTATCTTTTGATTAATCTGCCAATGTTGTTTGTCTGGCCGCCGCTTTTGCATTTGAAAATCTATGTTTTAGATTATAATTATTTTCTTGTCTTCTATTCGCTACTGATCAATTTCATTTATTTGGCGCTGCTCTTTTTCTCGAGGATTAATGTTGTGC
>JAQUUY010000113.1 GCA_028693645.1 Eubacteriales bacterium
TTGAGGGAATCGGCGTGGCGAGATATGTGAAATTCAAAAGATCCTTCCAAGTTGCATTGTGCGAAATGCTGTTATGGCCCCAAGTCCCGCAGCCGAGGGTCATGGACATCGGATATCCGCAAGTCCATGCGCCGCTGTTTACAAGGGATTGTGCCATATTCATGACGACTTTCGTTACTTTGATTCTTTCGCCGAGCAATTGTGCTCTTTCGAGATGGGAAGTGTGGATGCCGCAGCTGTGTCCCAATCCCTGATAATCAAGAATTTTTTCCAGCTGTTCCACCGCTTCGTTAAAATCTTTTGCTTTTCTGACACCTGCGACCGGAGAAAGTTTTTCGCCGGTGAAGGGGAAGTCATTTCCATAACCTCCGTTTTCCTCAACTAAAATCAAGACGGTGCCTTCCGGAACGCAGACACCTGCAATTTCTGCAATCTTTGCTGCGGGTTGGGCTATGATGTGCCTATTTAGAACGTGATCTGCAGGTGAAGCAGGCCAGAGCGTTTTTAACATTTTTTCCTTGTCTTCGGTTCCCTCTTTTATTAAGGTGGCGCCTTTTCTTGCCATGGCTTCGATGAAGCGGTCATAACATTCTTCGAGGACCACGAGGTTGTTTTCGGTCGAACAGCTTGTTGCGTTGTCAAATGTTTTGGAAGCAATGATTAGTTCAGCGGCTTTATCAAGGTCACTTGTTCCGTCAACAATCGTAACGACATTACCGGTTCCGACGCCGATGGTGGGAGTGCCGGAACTGTAGGCCGCACGAACCATTGGCGTGCCACCGGTAGCAAGCACAAAATCGACTTGGCGCATAAGTTCGCCGGAGCATTCAATGCTAACATATTCCGGATCGATTGCGATTACGAGATCTTCGGGAGCACCATACGCTTTTAACGTCTCGCGGATTTTGTTGGCCACAAAAGCATTCGTTTTTGCGCCTTTTGGATGAGGTGCAAGAATGATGGCGTTTCTTCCTTTGATTGCAGCAATCGCCTTGAATATCGGAGTTGCTTCGCCATTGGTGATGGGAATGACAGCGCCGATGATGCCCATGGGTTTTGCATACGTTGTGACACCGGTTACCTCATTCGTGTCGACAAGGCCGACCGATGGTTTGCCTTTCATGTCGCGATAGCCGCCCTTGACTTTGGTGTAAATCTTTGCCACTTTGTTCGCGGCGAGACCCATGCCGGATTCTTCCACGAGCATATCGGCTGCCTGTTGCGCAAAATCCGGTCTGGTCGTGCGGTAAGCGATTGCCGCACAGAGCTCGTCCACCCTTTGCTGGGAATAACTGTTTGCTATTTCTTGAGCAGCTTTTGCTCTTGCAATCAGTCCGCTCACATATTTTTCATAATCTGTCGACATAAAATACCTCCTTAAACTATTGCGGATGTCCGGTGACCAATCTTTTGCCGAACATCTTTTCGAATCGAGATAGCCTTAATTATTGCAAGCGATGTGCCAAAATGCAAATACTGCAGCATAATATGTCTTTTCGTTGGATTTCAAGGACTTTGAAGCACGTTGTGGTAGGTGAACAAAAAAACAAAAGCAGAATACAAGGAACGAGGAAAAACAAAATGATGCAAAATTGAATCGAATGATATATAATTTAAAAAGAAATTCCATATTATCTATGGAAATA
Source organism: Eubacteriales bacterium (assembly GCA_028693645.1). Classification (GTDB taxonomy): domain Bacteria; phylum Bacillota; class Clostridia; order Peptostreptococcales; family Anaerovoracaceae; genus STD2-154. The sequence goes on from JAQUUY010000113.1 coordinate 1,647, forward strand.
AAGGATGATATAGAAAATTGTTTAACGATTCAATAATGAATCATTTGATTCGAAAATAAATCAAATGAGAAATCAAGAACAAGAGGGGCAGGATTCGTGATGAAGAAAGAGAATGAAGTAGGGCATTATTACGGGATGAAGATTGAAGATTTGATTCCGATTTTAGACAGCATCGGAGACGGAATATTTATTGATGACGCTTCCGGTTATGCTCTTTGGATCAACAAAGCCTGCGAAGATTTATATCGCATCACGAGAGAAGAAGTGCTCGGCAAACACTGCACATACTTGGAAAACATGGCCATTTTCTCACCTTCTGTAGCGAAACAGGTCATGGAAGAAAAAAAAGAAGTGAGCATCCTGCATCAGAATCGCGACGGCAAAAGACTCTTGACGACAGGTATTCCGATTTTTGATGATGCCGGTGCATTGTCGAAAATTATCACGACTTCACACGACATCACGGAACTTGTCGACCTTCAAAATAAACTGGAAAAGATGCAGAATGTTTTGCAAGACCTGAAAGCGAGTGAAGGCAAAATATATGAGGAAATCATCGCGAACAACCCTCTGATGTATAACGTGATTCAAATGGTCGAACGTTTGGCGCTTGTCGATACGACGGTCCTGATTACGGGAGAATCCGGCTCGGGGAAAGGCGTCATCGCAAAACTCTTGCACCAAATCGGTGATCGAAAGGATGCACCTTTTGTGCGAATCAACTGTGGCGCGATTCCTGAAAACTTATTGGAATCCGAATTGTTTGGATATGAACGCGGAGCATTTACCGGATCAAACAAAGAAGGAAAAATGGGACTTTTTGAAGTAGGTCAAAACGGCACAATCTTTCTTGATGAAATATCAGAACTGCCGTTGAATTTGCAGGTAAAAATTCTGCAAGTCATTCAAGAAAAAGAAATTCAAAGAGTTGGTGGACTTACCGGCATCCCTGTTAATGTCAGAATCATATCGGCAACCAACAAAAATCTCGAAAAAATGGTGAAAGAAGGGCGCTTTCGCGAAGATCTCTTTTATCGTCTCAATGTGGTCCCCCTCAATATTCCCCCTCTTCGAGATCGGCCGGAAGACATCATTCCGATGGTCCGTTCTTTTTTGCAGAAGGACAATTTGAAATATAATGAAGCAAAAATGATAGATGCCGCGGCGATGTCCATCTTGCTCCGCTATCCGTGGCCCGGAAATATCCGTGAATTACAGAACATCATTGAGCGCTTGGTCATTACAACAAAGGACAATATGATACGTCCTGAAAATTTGCCTGATTTTATCAATCGCTATGAGAATCCTCTTGATCTTTCGGAAATCAATTTAGAGTCTAACTCGGGGCTCCATCGGGCGCTTGATGCTGCCGAAAAACAAATCCTTCTTTCCGCATTTGCAAAACATAAGACAACAAGGGCGATGGCGAAAGAACTTCGGATTAGTCAGGCGACGGTTGTGAGAAAAATGGCTAAACACGGAATTGCGTAATCCCGTTTAAATTTAGAAATTTCAGGGAACCAATAAAATTATTGTAGAAAGAATACAAAAAAAATACATTTGTTAGACAAGAAAAAATAGCATTTGACTTGTAATCGATAGCATGAAGTGGTAAAATTAACCTGCAATTGTGTATTCGCTTTCGAAAAGACAAAGAAGGCGCAGCTTTTTTATCGAAAACATACAGCGAAAGCATCGGCGGCGTCGATGCCGCCGTATTTTGCTTTTCGGTCATACGAATCACAACCCCCCGGACTGCCATTTCGACAGCGGCGGGAAATCAAAGGAACTAAAGTATAGAAAGTGAGGGTACTCCAAGATGAAAAAGAGAAGTGTAATTCCGGTCCTTTTGTCCGTAATGATGGTACTAAGTTCATTCTCGATGGTCTTTGCCGACGGATATAGCACCGCGTTTGAAGACATGCCTGCTGATTGGTCAACAACAGCGCTACAGGCGGCGGTCGATAATGATTTGCTAAAAGGCTATGCAGAAGGCTCTAAAACTCTTATCAAACCGAATCAGCCTTTAACACGTGCGGAGATGGCTGCTGTCGTCAATCGTGCGTTTGGAGCAACGGGAAAAGCAAATATTTCGAAAGTAACAGATGTCGCTTCTTGGCAGTGGTTTGCACCGGAAATTGCAAAAGCTGTTCAGATGCAGACCTTTGCACTCGCTGATAAAATGCGCCCCAATGATAAAATAACAAGACAGGAAGCATTTGCCGTTCTTTCGAGAGCGTTCAAAACTGCAGTATCTGATACGGATTATTCCGCGTTGAATGCATTCTCCGACAAAGCCAGCATTTCCTCTTGGGCACTTGCGGATTTGACCGGACTCAAAGAAGCGGGTTACATTGAAGGTTCAAACGGTAAACTCAATCCCCTCGGGAATATTACGAGAGCCGAGTTTGCAACTGTTATGAATAAGCTTGTAAAACAGTATATTGATACGGCAGGCACAGTAAACACTGTGGTGACCGGAAACGTATTGGTTCGTCAATCCGGAGTCGTTCTTCAGAATTTGACAATCAAAGGTGATTTAATCATCGGCGACGGCGTCGGTGAAGGCGATGCCACTTTAGATAATGTCAAAGTGGAAGGCAGAACCGTTATCAGAGGTGGCGGTGTCAACTCTATTATTATCAAAGGAAATTCGGACGTTGGTAAAGTAATCGTGTCCAAAGTTGATGGAAAAGTCAGCGTTAAAGTCCAAGGCGGCGCTGATGTTGAAATCATATTTATCGATGACGGATCTGATGATGTCAATGTAGAAGGAACCATCGGAACACTTGAAGTTGCCGGCGACGAAGTCACTGTTACAGCGACAGGAGCTACTGTAACTTCTGCCATTGTAAGCGGTACGGAATCAAAAAT
>JAQUUY010000013.1 GCA_028693645.1 Eubacteriales bacterium
TTTAATATGGCAGAATAAATGCGTGTTTCTGCTCCGCTGTATTTGCCCCAGAATTCCTCAAAGGTTTCTTCTTTTTGGTTGTCGATTAAATCGCGCCATTGTTCAAATAGTGTCATTATTTTCGCCCTCCTGCAACAACTTGGTCATACGCTGCATTTTTCGCCATTGCTTTACCTATTTCAATCACATCGCCCATGATGGCGCTTCCTGTCGGCAGCGGACCCGCTCCTTTTCCGTAGAACATCAGCTCATCCACCGCATTTCCTTTGACAAAAACAGCGTTGAATTCATTATTGACTCCTGCGAGAGGGTGTGAAAACGGAATCATGGTCGGTTTGACACTGTATGTAAGCGTTCCGTTTTCTTTTTTTGCTTTTCCAATCAGTTTGATTTTATTGCCTTCAGCGGAAGCTTTTTCGATATCCTCTTTAGTAATCTTTGAGATGCCTTCCGTAGGGATGTCTTTCGGAGCGACTCTTTCACCAAAGATTAGAGAAATCAGGATGGATAATTTATTTGCCACGTCAATTCCTTCGACATCAGCTGTTGGATCTGCTTCTGCAAATCCCTTTTCCTGCGCGGTTTTCAAAACATCTTCATAGGCAAGACCGGCGTCAGCCATCTGGCTCAAGATGTAATTGGTTGTTCCGTTCAAGATGCCAAGAACTTCAACAAAATCATTTCCAAGAAGAGGACCCGTGAGAGCCGATAAAATGGGGATGCCTCCGGCTACACTTGCTTCGTAGCGGAAAAGAACCTGGTTGTCGGCGGCAGTTTTTCGCAGCTCGTCATAATTTGCCGCAACAGCCGCTTTGTTTGCGGTCACTACATGCTTTCCGTTATTCATTGCTTTTTGCATGAAGTCCGTTGCAGGTTGTATTCCGCCCAGCAGTTCAATCACGATATCAATCTGCGGATCCAAGAAGAGGTCGTCCGGATTTTGTGTGAATTTTTCACGGGGGACAACAACATCTCGTTTTCTGTCTACATCTTTTTCGAGAATCTTTACAATCTCAAAATCTATGCCGGTATTCGCTGCAATGACAGCGCGATTCATTTCTAACGTCTTATAGGTTCCGACACCGATGTTTCCGAAGCCCATCAGGCCGATTTTGACCGTTTTCATTTCCATTAATAGTACCTCCTTTAACAATACCTATGCTATTATAATATAAAAGACGGAAATTGTCTTTAAGGACTTTTAAAAACTCACAATAGATAGGAAGAGATTGTACTTGCGGTATTGACCGAAGCTGTCGAATATCGTATAGTTTTAGTGCCCTGCAAGTATTTTACAGGACAAAAAACTTTAAGAAAGCATAATTTCCGAGAATTATGGTATATACTATTGCCCGAAAGGAATGACAGATGAGCGAAAAACACCACCACCTCAGTATTGTACTGGTTGAACCCGAAATACCCCCAAATACCGGCAATATTGCGAGAACCTGCGCGGCGACGGCAACTACGCTCCATTTGATTAAACCACTGGGCTTTTCGATTGACGACACACAGCTGAAAAGAGCCGGCCTCGATTATTGGCAATATGTTGACTTGGAAGTGCATGAAGATTTGGATGCCTTTCTGAAAAAATACGGCGATCGACCCTTGTATCTTGCAACCACAAAGGGGAAACGATCCTATACGGAACCACATTATGAAGAAAATGCGATGTTCCTATTTGGACGCGAGACTTCGGGACTTCCCCGTGAATTGATTGAAGAAAATGAAGAAAAGACCATTCGTATCCCCATGAGCGCAGATACGAGATTGCGTTCCTTCAATCTCTCAAATTCTGCTGCGGTGATTATTTTTGAAGCGTTGCGACAGATGGATTTTCCGGGATTGCTATGAACAAAGAATGGAAACAATAATACTATTTTATGCGATTGAAAGAAAAAGAAAGGACACATAACGGCGATGTTTATTATCCTATCCCAAATATTGGGAGGCACAGGGCTTCTCCTTTACGGGATCGAAATCATGAAAGACTCCTTGGAACTTGTTTCACAAGGCAAAGGGCAGCAATTTATTGAAACGGCAGGGAAAAATCGTTTCCTTTGCATTCTCTCCGGATTGTTTGTTACTGCGGTAAATCAAAAAAGCAGTGCAACGACCATCATGGTCGTTGGATTGGTCAATGCGGGCATGCTATCTCTTGTTCAGGCGGCGGGTGTTATTATGGGTGCAAACATCGGGACCACGATGACAGCACAGCTTTTGGCATTTCGTTTGGAATTTATTGCACCGTTGATTATCGGTGTCAGTGTTATTGCCTGGCGTATTGCAAAGACAAAGCGTATGGAATACACGGCGGAGATTTTTCTCGGTTTTGGGATTATGTTTATCGGAATTTTGCTGATGGAAAACGGAATGGCTTCCGTAGCCCCAAACTCCGAAATTCGTAGCACATTAGCTTTGTTCATAGAGATGGATTTGGCAAAATATCTCGGCCTTGTGGTGATTGGCTGCTTGGTGACTGCCTTAGCCCACAGTAGTAGTTTGACTACCGGAATCATGATTGCGATGTGCGCGCAAGGGTTGTTATACGGCGAAATGATTATGCCGCTGATTGTTGGTATCAATATTGGGAAGTGCTTTCCTGCCCTTGTTTCAAGCAGAGGTCTTGGAAGGACGGCAAAAAGAGCCGCAGTAATCCATCTACTATTCAATCTGACCGGTTCAATCGTCACGATTTTGTTTTTCCGAGAGTTCGCTTACTCTTTCGTAAGCAATTTATCCGCAAACGATCTTCCGCGGCAAGTGGCGAATGCACATACTCTTTTCAACGTCGCATCCATGGTCATTTGCCTTCCTTTCATTGATCTATTGGCAAAAGCTTCCGATAAGATCGTTCCATCTAAAAAAGACACGATCGTTACACAGGAAGGGAATCTCGACGTTAGAATGCTCGAAACTCCCGGATTGGCTTTGGCACAAACCTATAGTGAAATTATTCGCCTTTCCAAGATGGCGTTTTCCTCTTATACGACCAGTTTTCAGTGTGTAGAAGACGGAGATGAGCGTGAACTCTTAAAGATTCGTCACATGGAAGATGTTATCCTTAAAACCGAAAGAGAGATCGAAGTCTATCTTGTCAAACTGGCGCAGAAGAAAATCAGCAAAGATCAGCATGAAATGTTGAATTTGATGCTCGGGGTATCAAGTGATATCGAGCGGATTTCTGATCTTGCAATCAATATTGCTGAGCTTGCAGTGTATAACAGAGAAAACAGCATCTCTTTCAGCAAAGAAGCAAAAGAAGAGATGCAAAACTTCCATGACCGCGTGGAAGCGATGATTGCCGGCATTACAACAGCCTTGGAAACGAAAGACCCCGTCACGGCGAATAAAATACTTGCCTCGGAGATTAAAATCAGAAATACGATAGCAGGAATCAGGGAGAGCCACATCAATCGTCTTTCAAGTGGTTCATGCAGTCCCGGCTGCGGTGTCATGTACATGGATATCATAAACAGCATGGAACATGTAGTCGAACATATCAAAAAGATGGGCTATTTCCTGATTGAGGTTTCAAAACACTGAGGATTGGTGCTATAATATAATAATAAGGGTTTTGCCTTATATCATTATGCCCTGGAATCGGGGAACAGAGATTTTTTTCACAGTAAATACAGCCTTTGGGAGTGAATGGTACAAAAATGAAATTGGGTTACGAACTTACAATTGAACAAACGCAAAGACTGGTGATGACACCGGAGTTGATCCAAGCCATTCAAATCCTGCAGTTTAATACACAGGAGTTGGATAACTATGTTCAAGATCAGCTGCTTGCTAACCCTATTTTAGAAAAACCAGAGAAATCGGAGGAACCGGAATACCCCGAAGAGCGCGGCATTGCAGAAGAGATTCCGCTTCCGCGCGAAGAAGAACCTTACGAAAAAAGCAACGAAGATCACGAAATCGATTGGATCGAACAATTGCGTGAGCGTGAATATGATGATATCAGCTATAGCCAGTGGCAGCAAACCGCTGAAAAAAGTGATTACACTTATGAGCAATTTGTGTCTGCGGATATCACTTTGTCTGATTATTTAATGATGCAACTACAATTAGCGGTCATGAAGCCCCGTTGTAAAGAGGTCGCCAAATACCTGATTGAGGCACTTGATGAAAATGGTTATCTCACCGGATCCATCGAGGAAGTCGCAAAACTTTTTGGAATCAGCGAAGAACGTGTTATGGAAGCGTTGAAAATCATCCAGGGGTTTGAACCGGTGGGGATTGGTGCCAGAGATCTTCCTGAGTGTTTGATGATCCAGATGGCCTTTTATGGGGATGACACAGAGCAAACAAAAAAAATTATAGAAAATCATCTGGAGGACATTGCGGGAAACAGACTTGGCGTGATTGCCAAAGCTGTCGGAATTAGCGTAAATGAAGTACAGGAAATCAGCGATATCATTCGAACCCTCGAGCCAAAGCCGGGTAGGCAGTTTGGCTCTGCGAACGATAATCGCTATATTATTCCGGATGTAACCGTCGAAAAAATCGGTGAAGAGTATGTCGTGACCGTGAACGATGCTACTGCACCCCGACTGAACATAAGTCACTATTATCAAAAAATGTTGATTGAATCAGATAAGGATTCAACGATATCGAAATATCTCACCGGACGGCTAAATTCTGCAATGTGGCTGATTAAAAGCATCGAACAGCGACGTCAGACTATTTTTAATGTCGTTTCGGCAGTTGTCCGTTATCAGGTGAATTTTTTTGAGCATGGTTCAAAATGTTTGAAAACCTTGACACTAAAGCAGATTGCCGATGAACTTGGTATTCATGAATCGACGGTGAGCCGATCAGTTAACGGGAAATACATGCAGACTCCGCGAGGCCTTTTTGAAATCAAGTTTTTCTTCACAAGTGGCGTATCGGGAAGCGATGGACTTGGAATCGCTTCGGAAAGCGTAAAAACCTTTATTCGTGAGATTATCGATGCGGAGAACCCAAAATCGCCGTATTCAGACCAACATATTGCGGAGCTCCTTTCCGGCAGGGGTATCGAGATTTCCAGGAGAACTGTGGCAAAGTACAGAGACGAAATGAATCTGCCCTCCTCCTCAAAACGGAAGAGATATTAGCAGTAGAAATCTACAAATCAAAGATTTGTGATTTCCTTGCATGAGTTCACCAACTATTCGCATCGCAAATAGGGTGAGCTGACAGCAGTAATCTATTAAAACATTATTATATTCTTGATCACATGGTACATGGAGGAAAAAAGAGATGAAAACTAAAGTAGGAATCAACGGATTTGGAAGGATCGGAAGGAATGCATTCAAAGTGGCGATGGAAAAGGATGTAAACTTTGAAATCGTTGCAATCAATGACATTACTGATCCGGCAACGCTTGCACATCTTTTGAAGTATGACAGCTGCTTTGGAAAATTTGAAGGAACCGTCGAAGCAAAAACAGATGCCATCGTTGTGAATGGAAAAGAAGTCAAAATTCTTGCGGTAAGAAATCCGGAAGACCTTCCTTGGAAAGAACTTGGGGTTGAGGTCGTTCTTGAATCGACGGGGCTTTTCACAAAAGGATCTGATGCTGCAAAACACATCAAAGCCGGCGCCAAAAAAGTCATTATTTCGGCTCCCGCGACGGACGAAGATCTTACGATTGTCATGGGCGTCAACGAAGAAAAATATGATTCGAAAAAACATCATATCCTCTCCAATGCATCCTGTACCACAAATTGTCTTGCTCCTTTTGCAAAAGTAATTGACGCAGAATTTGGAATCGAAAGAGGTTTGATGACGACGATTCACTCCTATACAAATGATCAAAAAATTCTTGATCTTCCGCATAAAGACCTTCGCAGAGCAAGAGCCGCCGGCGTTTCCTTAATTCCGACGACAACGGGAGCCGCAAAGGCCGTTTCCTTGGTTCTCCCGCAGCTTGCAGGAAAACTCAACGGAATGGCAATTCGTGTCCCGACCCCTGCGGTCTCGGTTGTTGATATCGTATTTGACTTAAAAAAAGAAACGACGAAGGAAGCAGTAAACGAAGCATTGAAGAAAGCCGCTGCCGGTGAACTTTCCGGAATCATGGGTTACTGCGATGAGCCACTTGTTTCTATCGATTTTAAGAAAGATACCAGATCTTCCATCATTGATGCGCTTTCAACCATGGTACTTGAGGGGAATATGCTCAAGATTGTATCTTGGTATGATAACGAGTGGGGATATTCGAACAGAGCGATTGATCTCGTCGAATATGTCATTGCAAAAGGACTCTAAAGGATAAAACTCATGAAAAAAACAGTAAAAGATATAGACGTAACAGGAAAGCGCGTTATTGTAAGGTGTGATTTTAACGTGCCGCAGGATGAAACGGGCGCTATCACCGATGATATCCGAATCACCAGTGCTCTGCCTACGATCAACTATTTGCTTGACAACGGAGCAAAACTTATTTTAATGTCGCATCTTGGAAGACCCAAAGCGGGTCCTGAGCAAAAATATTCTCTTGCCCCAGTTGCAAAGAGACTAGCGGAACTCCTTGGGAAGGAAATCCTGTTTTTCCCGGTTAACGAAGTAATCAATGAAAAAGTAAGAAAAACCGCCAGCGAATTGCAAGTTGGCCAAGTTCTCTTACTTGAAAATGTGCGCTTCCGAAAGGAAGAAACGAAGAATGAGGTAGCGTTTTCTAAGGAACTTGCAGATCTTGGAGACATATTCGTGAATGATGCCTTTGGATCTGCACATAGGGCGCATTGCTCTACTGCTGGAATTTCGGCGTTTCTGCCCTCCGTATCGGGTTTTCTTATGGAAAAAGAGATAAAATATTTGGGCACGGCCCTCGAAAACCCTGAACGGCCATTTCTTGCAATCATGGGCGGTGCAAAGGTAAACGATAAAATTCTGGTGATTGAGAGTTTGTTGAATATAGTCGATAGCTTGATTATTGGAGGAGGCATGGCCTATACCTTCCTCGCAGCAAAGGGCTATGCGGTAGGAACTTCTTTATTCGAATCAGGGATGGAAGACATGGCACGTTCTTTGATGGAAAAAGCGAAGAATAAGGGGGTTCGTTTGCTTTTGCCGATTGATGTGATTGCAGCAAAAGAATTCAAAAATGAGACCGATTTCGCTCGGTATGATGCCGATAAAATCCCCATGGATCGCATGGGGCTTGATATTGGAGAAAAAAGCATCCTTTTGTTTTCCGAGGAAATCAAACGTGCAAAAACGATTTTCTGGAATGGGCCGATGGGCGTTTTTGAAATGCCGAATTTTGAAGCGGGAACGAAAACGATTGCCGAAGCACTGGCTGAAAGTGATGCAGTGACAATCATCGGCGGGGGTGATTCTGCTGCTGCTGTTCGCGAATTTGGATTTTCGGATAAGTTGAGCCATGTCTCGACTGGTGGTGGCGCATCTTTGGAGTATCTCGAAGGTAAGATTCTGCCAGGTGTTGGGATTCTTCTTGATAAATAGCTTACCCCAAAGCTCGGGCGAATCGGAGCACTTTGCATAGACGGGGTCTTCAAAAAAGGGAGTACAAAAATGAGAAAACCATTTATAGCAGGAAACTGGAAAATGTATAAGACAATCAAAGAAGCGATTGCCTTTGCTGACGAATTTAAAAAAATATATGAACCATCTGATGTGAATGTAGCTATTTGTGCCCCATTCACCCAGTTAAGTGCTTTAATTGAAGCGTTTAAGGGGACGGGCATCAAAGTCGGAGCGCAGACCATGCATTTTGAGAAAGAAGGGGCTTACACCGGCGAAATATCGGGGCAAATGCTTGCAGAATTGGGTGTCGATTATTGCATCATCGGTCACTCTGAGCGCAGGCAATATTTTGCCGAAACCGATGAAGCGGTCAACAAAAAGCTCAAGAGTGCTTTTGCCTGCGGAATCCTGCCGATTCTTTGTGTAGGTGAAGTGCTTGAAGAACGAGATGCAGGGAATGCGTTTTCTGTTGTCGAGAAGCAAATGAACGCTGCGATGCAAGGGATTTCAGAAGAATCGGTCAAGACTCTTACCATTGCCTATGAACCTGTTTGGGCAATCGGAACAGGAAGAACGGCGACACCTGAGCAAGCCGATGAAATGTGCGGTCATATTCGTGGCATTCTCGCTTCGCTTTATGATGAGGAGACTGCGGAAGAAGTCACAATCCAGTATGGAGGCAGCGTGAAACCTTCGAATGCGACTGAACTCATGAACATGTATGAAATCGATGGTGCTCTCGTTGGAGGCGCGAGCCTTTCTCCGGAGCAATTTCTTGAGATTGTAAATTTTTAAGCAAGTTTGAGATTATCAAACGAAATAGAAGAGAAAGGTGTGAACTATATGTGTTATATTGAAGACGTAATCGCTCGTGAGATTTTGGATTCGAGAGGAAACCCGACTGTTGAGGTCGAAGTTTACCTCGAAGACGGTTCCATGGGGTCTGCAATGGTACCTTCCGGTGCCTCAACGGGTATTTTTGAAGCAGTGGAGCTTCGTGACGGAGACCTTTCACGCTACCTTGGGAAAGGTGTTGAAACAGCAGTTGATAATGTCAATGAGATTATTGCCCCTGAAGTTATTGGCTGGAATGTTTTTGACCAAGTCGGCTTAGATCAGCTTATGATCGAATTGGATGGGACACCTAATAAGGGCAAACTCGGTGCAAACGCTATTTTAGCGGTATCTTTGGCAGCGGCTCATGCAGCAGCGTCTTCCCTTGGACTGCCGCTTTTCCAATACATCGGTGGAGTTAACGCAAAGCTGTTACCTACTCCGATGATGAATATTTTGAACGGCGGACAGCATGCCGACAACAACGTCGATATTCAGGAATTTATGGTTATGCCAGTCGGCGCAAAATCCTTCCGTGAGGGACTGCGTATGGGAACAGAAGTATTCCACCATCTTAAGGCGGTATTAAAAGCAAAAGGCTTCAATACTTCGGTGGGAGATGAAGGCGGATTTGCACCGAACCTTGCATCGAATGAAGATGCGATTCGTGTCATCGTCGAAGCCATCGAAAAAGCAGGCTATAAGCCCGGGGAAGATATCCGAATCGCGCTTGACGTTGCTGCTTCGGGTATGTTTGACGAAGCAACAGGCTTATATGATCTTGCCGGCGAAGGCGTAAAAAAGAACGCGAAAGAAATGGTAGCATACTATGATATGCTCCTTTCGAAATATCCCATCGTTTCAATTGAAGACGGGTTGGCCGAAGATGATTGGGATGGCTGGAAGTACATGACAGAGCAACTTGGGAAAAAGGTACAGCTTGTCGGTGACGACTTGTTTGTGACAAATACCGAGCGACTCGAAAAAGGAATCAAAATGGGTGTTGCGAATTCGATTTTAATCAAAGTAAACCAGATCGGAACGTTGACGGAAACACTTGACGCAATCGAAATGGCAAAGAAAGCGGGATACACCGCAATCGTTTCGCACCGTTCCGGAGAAACGGAAGATGTGACGATCGCAGACATCGTTGTTGCGGTGAATGCCGGCCAGATTAAAACAGGAGCACCATCAAGAACCGATCGAGTTGCAAAATACAATCAGCTTCTTCGACTTGAGGAACTTCTTGATTCCGCGGCTGTTTATGCAGGCGCAAATGCGTTTTACAGCATTCGTTAATGAGACAAAACGCTTGATTTCATGCGGTGCTTGTGTTAAACTCATCTCGTTATCAAACAGGAGGTACAGGAGTGAAAACATTTTTAATGATCGTGCTTGCGATCGCGAGCCTTATCTTGATTGCCAGCATCTTGTTGCAATCCGGTAAGAGCGCTGGCCTGTCCGGCAGCATCGGCGGCGGCGCAGAGCAGCTTTTTGGGAAAAAGAAGAGCAAAGGCTATGAAGCGATTCTGGGTAAAGTCAGTGTCGTAGGAGCTGTGTGCTTTATTTTATGTTCGTTAGCCTTAGTCGCTATCGAATAATAAGAACGCTTGCTTATCAGAACGTATTAAAACTAAAGAGAGAGGTGCTGTTTCAGCACCTCTTAATTTCGTTTGTTGGTACGAAAGGAGACCGTAAATAAATGAAAATCATTGCCATCTGTCTTCCAATCAGTTCAGTGATTCTTCTGCTGGTTGCCTATGCTTTATCTGCATGGGTAAAAAAAGCAGTAAAGTCAAATGACATGATGCAGGAAATAGGAGATGCAATCAAGCTACAGGTGAATGTGTTTCGGAAAAAAGAGTTTAAGATGCTTCTTCCGCTGATTTTTCTTTCGACTTTGCTTGTTGGATTGATTGTCGATTGGCTGACGGCCGCAGTATTCTTGCTCGGCATGCTCCTGTCGTTTCTTGCGAGTTTTTTGTCTGTTCTTGCTGCAACCGGAGGAAACGTCAGAGCTGCATTCCTTGCAAAGGAAGGTGGCTTGAGCAGAACAATGAGATTATCGTTTCGAAGCGGAGCAATCATTGGCCTTTGCACCATAGGTTTCTGTCTTCTGGGAAGCAGCGTTGTTTTTTTAGCGCTTGGTGTAAAAACCGTGTTTTATATTGGAGGCTTTGGTTTTGGAGCGGCGCTTGTTTCTTGTTTTGAACAGATTGGAGAAGGCTTCTTCATAAAAAGCTTGTTGGAATTTCAACGAAAAGGATCTGAAGTCGTTACCGCGGCAGGTTTGTCGGCGGATTTATTCTCTTCTTATGCCGGTGCGGTCATCGCGGCAATTGTGGTATCTGCGACAGCGGTGCAGATTATGCCGGCTGCGGGGAATGCGTTCTTGCTTGACCCGATGGCAGGAGCCCTGTTTCCTTTAAGTTTGCTTACAGCAGGTGCTCTCGGGTCAATCCTCGCTGTTATCTTGGTCAGGGGAAAAGGCGGGGATCATGCGACGGCAACCCTTCACATCGGAATTGTTTTTAATGCAATCGTTGTGTTAATCGCTGCTTTTTCTTTAAGTTGGATTTTTTTCCAAGGGATAAATTGCGCGCTTGCTGTTGTTCTCGGGCTTATCTTTGCCCTCACGGTCGGGAGGATTGCAGAGATTACTTCGGCGATGAGTAGTAAGCAGATTAAACAAATCGCTGAAAAGAGTGTTTCTGGTGCCGCTTCGGTTTTGATGATGGGTTTTTCCGTTGCGTTTTTGTCTTCTCTTTGGCCGGTGCTGTGCTTAGTGATTACTATTTTTGCAGCGAAAGCATTGGCAGGGATTTATGGAGTTGCCTTGGCGGCGGTCGGAGCATTATCTGTCACCGGAATGATGCTGGCTGCTCATAGTTTTGGCTTGGTTACCGAAAATGCAGGCTTTGTTGCAAAAATTGTTGGAATTTCGAATGATGTCAAAAACACCACCGACAAACTCGAAGCAACGGGAAGAAAGACACTGATGACAGGGCAGGGTTTTTCGGCAGCAGTCACGGCGTTGACTTTGATTGCCTTGTTTTTCGCGTATACAGAAAGAGCAGGGCTTGAAGTAATTGATGTGTTGACATCAAGGGCCATTATCGGTCTGTTGATTGGGAGCTTTTTGCCATTTGTTTTCTCTTCTTTGCTGCTTAATGCCCTTGCACATAAAAAAGCGCTTTCCGATGCAGACAAAGGCGGCAATGATGCGGGAACAGAGGAAACGCTCTGTCAAATGGAGGAAGCGGAAATGACAGTCCGCAAGGCTTTGGCAAAAGCAGCGATGAAAGATTCATTTATTGCGATTGCGATTGGAGTTGCGGTTCCTTTTGCCGTTGGGATTTTTCTTGGGACAAGTGCATTGGGAGGCCTTTTGCTCGGAACTTTTTGCTCGGGGACCTTGCATGTCCTTGCAAATGAAAGCGCGGGGAACCTTTTCTCCACTGTCAGAAAATACATTGAAGCAGATCATTACGGTGGAAAAGGCAGTGAAGCACACAAAGCTTGCATTATTGGTGACACCTTTGGAGATCCTTTAAAAAGTCTTATCGGACCCTCTTTGAATACTTTAATTCGAATGATTGCGTTCGAAGCGGTTCTTTTTGCACCGCTACTCAGTAAAATAGGCGGGCTTTTATAGCTAATTTATCTCGATATTCTTTGGAAGCACGTTGACAAAGAGCTTCTAAATGAGTATTATTGAAGGAAAATTGGATTAAACTAAAACGAAAAGGTGGTGTACATTAAACATGAAAAAATTATTTGTTTTGTTACTGACCCTGGCTCTCGTTCTTGGTTCGTTTGCCGGTTGCGGCGGAGCTGCTGAAGACGCGGAAGCGACTGAAGTCAAAATTGGACTCAACTATGAACTGACCGGTCCTGTTGCGACGTATGGTCAAGCATCGGTCGACGGGATTCAGATGGCGTTTGATGAAATCAACGCAGCTGGCGGTATCAACGGAATGCAGATTAAGTCCGTGCTCTTGGACAACAAATCTGATTCTGCAGAAGCGACTTCTCTTGCAACAAGACTCATGACACAAGATGGTGTTGTTGCCTGCTTAGGTCCTGCGACTTCCGGTAACTTCATGGCTACGATTCCGGTGGCTACCGGTAACGGAATCCCCGTTATCTCAGCTTCTGCAACCGCAGATGAAGGCGTTACCATGGATGCAGACGGAAATGTCAATGACTATGTTTTCCGTCTTTGCTTCAATGATTCTTTCCAAGGTGTCACAATGGCAAACTTTGCGCTCAACAACCTGACCGCAAAATCTGCTGTTTTGATCCAAGATCAATCAAGTGACTATGCAAAAGGACTTGCAAAGAATTTTGTTGAGACTTTTGAAGCTGCCGGCGGAACAATCGTCGCTACAGAAGGTTACGTGAAAGACGACAAAGATTTCAATGCAATTCTTACAAGCATCGCTGCAAAAGATTTTGATGTAATCTTCCTTCCCGGATACTATCAGGAAGCAGGACTTATCATCAAACAGGCTCGCGAACTTGGAATCACTGCTCCAATCCTCGGCGCTGATGGTTTTGACTCAGAAGTTCTTCTCCAGCTTGCTGGTGCAGATGCTTTGAATAATGTTTACTTCTCTAACCATTATTCAAACCTTGATGAAGATCCGATGGTACAGGATTTCATTACAAAGTTCAAAGAAAAATATGGCGCAGACCCCAATGCGTTCCACGCACTTGGCTATGACCTCGGTATGTACATCGCTGATGCGATTGAACGTGCCGGAAGCACCGATTCGGACGCAATCAAAGATGCTTTGGCATCGACAGAAAATTTTGTCGGAGTTACAGGCACATTTAGCATGGGTGCAGACCATAACCCGATCAAATCGATCGTTGTAATCGGTCTTGAAAACGGCGTGCAGGCAACCAGCGTAAAGGTTGACCCCAAATAAACAACGCTTTGTAGAGACCATGCTTTGGTTTGACATTTAGCTCAATAAATAGTATCATAATCAGGTTGGAACATCCTTGTTCCAACCTGATTGTTTTTACACTAAATTTTCGGAGGTAACACCTTGGATCAATTTTTGCAGCAAATGGTAAATGGCATATCCTTGGGCAGCATTTATGCTCTAATCGCGCTTGGATATACAATGGTGTACGGAATCATTAAATTGATCAACTTTGCACATGGCGATGTTTATATGATAGGTGCTTATGTCGGTTTTGCCGCGACAACGTATGCACAACTCGGCTTCTTTGCGGCCATGGTAATCTCCATGGTGTCTTGTGCGCTTCTCGGTATCATTATTGAGCGTATTGCCTATAAACCTCTTCGAACGTCAACAAGGATTGCTGTTTTAATTACGGCAATCGGCGTTTCTCTGCTACTCGAATATGTAATGATGTTTTTTGTCGGAGCAGAAGTAAAATCATATCCGCAGCTTCTTTCCCAAAAAGTATTCAACTTTGGAGCGGTACAAATCAATATGCAGCAAATCTACATCATTGCGACGGCGGTGGCTCTCATGGTTCTTTTACAGTACATTGTTCACCGTACAAAAACAGGTAAAGCAATGAGAGCGGTTTCCATCGATCCCGATGCCGCACAGCTCATGGGAATTAAAGTTGATCGGACGATTTCAATCACGTTTGCAATCGGATCTGCCTTTGCGGGAGCGGCCGGTGTTCTTGTCGGAATCTACTACAACTCAATCAATCCGCTGATGGGCATCATGCCGGGTCTGAAAGCCTTTGTCGCCGCTGTTTTCGGCGGGATTGGAAGCATCCCGGGAGCGATGATCGGAGGCTTATCAATCGGTGTATTGGAAACTTTGGTATCCGGATATGGCAACTCGATGTATCGGGATGCCGCAGTCTTTGCTTTCCTGATTATTATTTTGATTCTAAAACCTACAGGACTGCTCGGCAAAAACACGAGAGAGAAGGTGTAACTGATGAAAGCATTGACAAAGAAAAATCTACTGATATTGGGCTCGATTCTTTTATCGTTTGCCATCGTGCAAGGTCTTATTATGGCGGGGCTATTGAATGCGTTTTACGAGATTACGCTTGCAACAATCTGCATCAATATCATTCTGGCCGTTAGTTTGAATTTGGTTACCGGTTTCACCGGACAGTTTTCTTTGGGGCATGCAGGATTTATGTCAATCGGAGCCTATGTCTGCGCAATCATTAACATGGAGATGCGTTCGACAAGCGGATTCTTGCTCGGGATCTTTGCAGGAGCGATTGCGGCCGGCTTGGTTGGTATTTTGATTGGTATCCCGACATTGCGATTAAAAGGCGACTATCTTGCCATCGCAACGCTTGGTATGGCCGAAATTATCCGAGTCCTCTTTTTGAATATGGAAATCACGAACGGAGCCGCCGGATTAAGCGGCATTCCTCGTTTTACAAATTGGCCCTGGCTTTGTCTCTTTACGGTGGCAACGGTGGTATTAATCAATAATTTCCTTCACTCGTCGCCGGGACGGGCCTGCATATCAATCCGAGAGGATGAAATTGCAGCGGAGTCTATGGGTATCAATACGACGAAATATAAAGTCATGGCGTTTGCAATCGGAGCGTTTTTTGCCGGTACCGCAGGAGCCTTGTATTCCTCGTACTTTTATATTATTCAACCGGGCAGATTTGACTTCTTGAAGTCAATTGACATTCTGGTAATCGTTGTTCTCGGAGGGCTGGGAAGTATGACCGGTTCTATCTTTGCGGCCATTCTGCTTGCGATATTGACGACGTTCCTGCAATCGTTTACTGCGGTTCGTATGATCGTTTATGCCGCTCTTTTGGTTATCATTATGATTTTCCGCCCCAAAGGTCTTATGGGAACTACGGAAATCAATGATTTGTTTTCGCGGCGCCCGTTTTTTGGGAAAAAAGACGAAAGGATAGAGTAAGGAGGAAAATGAGATGTCATTATTAAAAGTCGAGAAACTTACAAAATCCTTTGGTGGTTTAACTGCGGTATCCAATGTGAATATGGAAATCGAAAAAGGAGAGCTTGTTGGACTCATTGGCCCTAATGGAGCCGGAAAAACAACTCTATTCAATTTGTTGACGGGGGTCTATGTTCCGTCTTCTGGTCAAATTTTGCTCGACATTGAAGGAAACGTCAAGGAGCTTGGCGGCCTGAAACCTTATAATGTAACAAAATCCGGATTGGCAAGAACCTTTCAAAACATTAGACTCTTCAAAGACCTGACTGTTTTGGACAATGTGCGTATTGCCATGCACCAAAACGTAAAATATGGAATGATCAGAGCCTTTTTTCATAGCAATAAGTACTTTGAAGAAGAAGCACGAATGACAAAAGAGGCAGAAGATCTTCTTGAAATATTCAACCTCTCGGGGAAAAAGAATGAACTTGCCAAGAACCTTCCCTACGGAGAACAGCGGCATCTGGAAATCGTCAGAGCGATGGCGACAAAACCGGTCTTACTGCTTTTGGATGAACCTGCTGCCGGCATGAATCCAAATGAAACCGCGGCGTTGACGGGATTGATCCAAAAAATCAGAAAAGATTACGGCCTTACCGTGTTATTGATAGAGCACGATATGTCTCTTGTCATGAAAATTTGTGAGAGGATTTACGTTTTGGATTATGGTATGCTGATTGCAGCCGGAAAACCAGAAGAAATCCGAAACAACAAGAGAGTCATCGAAGCCTATTTGGGTGAGGAGGTCAGTCATGCTTGAAGTCAAAAATCTTAATGTCCATTATGGCGTAATCCATGCCTTAAAGGATATTTCACTTAAAGTCGAGCAGGGAGAAATCGTCACCTTAATCGGCGCAAACGGAGCAGGAAAAACCACCACTCTTCGAACCATTTCCGGATTGATCAAACCGACAAGTGGTCAAATCATTCTTGAGGGGCAAGACATCACTGCTCTTTCAGCCCCACAAAGAGTGGAACGCAATTTGTCGCAGGTACCCGAAGGCCGTCGGATTTTTCCGGCAATGACGGTGCTGGAAAATCTTGAACTCGGAGCGTTTTTGCGAAACGACAAGGCTGAGATTAAAAAAGATATGGCTCATATCTATGAACTGTTTCCGATTCTTGGAAACCGAAAAAGACAAACGGCCGGCACCTTGTCAGGCGGAGAACAGCAGATGTTGGCAATGGGACGTGCCTTGATGTCAAGACCGAGGATTTTACTCTTAGATGAGCCATCAATGGGGCTTGCTCCTTTGTTGGTACGCGAAATCTTTGAAATCATAAAAAGCATCAATCAAACCGGAACAACGATATTACTTGTTGAACAAAACGCCAGCATGGCTCTTTCGATTGCAAACAGAGCATATGTCATCGAAACCGGAACGATTGTTATTTCCGGGACCGGTGAAGAACTTGCCAAAAGCAACAAGATCCAACAGGCATATCTTGGCGGCGAATAAAACACGATAGAAATGGGAGGAGATCAAGATGTATGTAAAAAACAGAATGACTGTGAATCCTTACACGATCACAGCCGATGCACCGATCAATGAGGCAATCGAACTTATGCGCGAAAAGGGACTGAAAAGGATTCCTGTCGTTGCGGGGGAACGCGTTGTGGGAATGCTTACAAATACTGATATTTACAAAGTCTCTCCGACCAAAACGACAACATTAAGTATCTTTGAAATCAATTATTTGTTGTCAAAAACAAAAGTCAGCGATGCGATGAGCAAAGACGTCATCAAAGTTTCACCGGATGCCCTTTTAGAAGAAGCAGCGCTGTTGATGAGAGAAAACAGAATTGGAACTCTGGCTGTTGCGACAGAAGACAAGTTGGTTGGTATCATTACGGAGAGCGATATTTTTGACGCCTTCATCGATCTTCTCGGTTTCCGCGATCAGGGGAGCAGAATTGCGATTGATGCAGAAGACGTACCCGGTGCGATTGCAAACATCGGAGAAATCTTTAAAACCTATAACGCGAATATCACGCACATCGTTGCATATCGTGGAAGTGGCGGCCGAAGCGACGTTGTTATTAGAACGAATGCCGTAAACACCGAAGAAATTGAAGCATCGCTTGCGAAACACAATTATTTTGTGACCGACGTCAGTCATACTGTTGAATAAAATTGCAGAATAAAAGATACGAGCAGGCAAGGGATATCCCCTTGCCTCTTATATTAGCAATAAAGGACAAGAAAAGAGGTAAGGAAATTGAAGAAAAAACGGCCCCTCTATATTTCGGGGATCCTTTCAAAGCATAAAAGAGGCTTTGGATTTGTTCGACCGGTTGATAGCGAAATCACAAACGGGAAAGATATCTTTATACCGCCCGGTGGACTGCGTGATGCGATGAACGGAGATCTGGTCTCTGTTTCAGTTGACGTCTTTGCAAGAGGCGGAGAAAATATCGAAGGACGCATCTCAAAGATTCTTGAAAGAGGAACGAATGAATTTGTAGGAACCTTTCACAAGATGGGAGATTGGGGCTACGTCAGCCCGGAAAACAGAAAAGAAGGGGAAGATACTCATATCGGGAAAAAAGACGTCAATGGCGCAGAACAAGGCGATAAAGTCATTGTAAAAATCACAAAATATCCAAATGAGAAGCAAGATCCCCAAGGGAGGATTAAAGAGATCATTAGCAAGAGCGGCGAATTAGGCGGCGACGTAAAGGCTTTAATCCGGGCGTTCCAAATCGAGGAAGAATTTCCAATCGGCGCGGCAGAAGAAGCGGAAACGGTGCCGCAAGTTGTGACAGAGGAAGAAATAAAAGGGCGCCTTGATTTAAGGGGGCTCGTCACTTTTACAATTGATGGAGCAGACGCCAAAGATTTTGATGATGCGATTTCGATAGAACGAAAAGAAAACGGCTACTTTAGATTAGGCGTGCATATCGCCGATGTTTGTCATTATGTGCAAGAAGGAAAAGCAATTGATAAAGAAGCATTTCGAAGAGGAACCAGCGTTTATCTTCCGGATCGAGTGATTCCGATGCTTCCGTTTGCTCTTTCCGATGGAATTTGCAGCTTGCGCCCCGGAGAAGACCGCATGGCGTTGACTATCTTTATGGACATAGATAAAAAGGGCAAAGTGATTGACCATGAAATTGCAGAAAGTGTTATCTGTTCAGATGAACGTCTGGTTTACGGTGACATTTCTGATATTTTGGAGCATGACGACCCCGACTTAAAAATAAGATACAAGGAAATCCTTTCCGAAATCTTGATGACGCACGAATTGGCGCAGATTCTCCAAAAAAAGAGAAAAGAAAGAGGCAGTCTGGATTTTGATTTTGACGAAGCACATCTTACGTTAAATGACGAAGGACTACCGATTGCAGTGGAAATTGCGGAACGAAGGACTGCAAACCGGATTATTGAAGAATTCATGTTGCTGGCAAATGAAACGATTGCCGAACACTTTCACAGCCGCAAACTGCCTTTTGTCTATCGAATTCACGAAAAACCTGCACCTGACAAAATGGAAGAATTTCAAGGATTTCTGTATAGTCTTGGTCTGAAATTGCCGGGGAAGCCCGAGAATATCCAACCGAAGGCGCTCAACGAAATACTGGAACAAGTTTCCGGCACGCAAGCGGAAACCGTAATCAACACGGTCATGCTTCGCTCTATGAAAAAAGCCTCGTACAATACCACTTGTTTTGGCCATTTTGGGCTGGGCGTCTTGTTTTACTGTCATTTTACTTCTCCGATTAGGCGTTATCCGGATTTAATGATTCATCGGGTCATTAAGGAAGCAATACGCGGGAAAATTGTTGAAGAACGTTTAAAAACATTACGGCGCAAGACAGAAGCAACGGCCATTGCTTCTTCTGCCGCTGAACGACAGGCTGAAGAACTGGAACGCGAAGTGGAAAAATTAAAAAAGGCACAGTACATGGAAAAGCACCTTTCGGAAGAGTTTTCCGGTATTATCAGCGGCGTCACAAATACAGGTTTTTTTGTTCAACTCTCAAACACGATAGAGGGGCTTGTAAGGAGCGATTCGCTGAAGGACGATCATTATATCTATGAAGCGTCAAAATATCGCTTAATCGGGAAAAGACACCGAAAAGTGTACGGACTCGGCAAAGAGGTTCGTATTTCGGTTGCCGCCGTCGATCTTACTGCTCGCGAGATTCGTTTTGAATTGATTTAAGAAAATAGAAACAGAAATATAAAAAGAAAAAGGAAGCAAAGAGCTTCCTTTTTTTATAAATTGATATCTCAGCGATTGGGACTCCAGAAACTCGGCGTGAAAATTACAAGAATCGTAAACAGTTCAAGCCGACCCATCATCATCAGAAAACACATATATATCTTGCTTGGGTCTGAAAAGACATGAAACAGTCCTCCCGGGCCAATCAATTCAAAACCTGTGCCCACATTATTCAGAATAGATGCCGTAGCGGTAAAGGTAGTTACGAGATCTAGGTTCTCAAAGGACAAGAGGAAGGAACTTAAAAAGAAAATAAAGACATACACATAAAGAAACGACATGACCCCTGTTAGGCGCTCCGGGGAAATGGGTTTACCCTGGACTTTGATCGGCATAATAGCGCGAGGGTGAAGTCTTCGGTAGAAACCTCTGTGTAGTTGTTTGTATAAAATCAAAACGCGGATGACTTTGATCCCGCCTCCCGTAGAAGCGGCGCAAGAGCCAATCATCATCAGCATAAAAAGAATCATTTTGCTGAAGGAGGGCCACTGATTGAAATCTGTATTATAATGGCCTGTGGTTGTTAAAAAAGAAGTTACTTGAAACACGGCGAAACGAAGGCATTCTAAGACAGAACCATAGTTTCCGGTGAAGTATAGATTACCGAAAACAAGAAAGATTGCGGATGCTAAGATTAAAAGAAAGGCTCGAAGTTCACGATCTGCAAAGAAATCTTTCCAGTTTCGTTGCATCAGCGTGTAATACAAGGTGAAATTGATGCAGACAAGAAGCGTGAAGAAACCAACCACCATTTCAATAAAGACACTATTGAAATGCAGTATTCCATCTGAATAATTAGATAAACCACCTGCGGAAACGCTTCCGAAGGAAGCAATCAATGCATCAAAAAGATTCATGCCCCCCATATCCAAGAGAACCGTTTCAACAAAAGTAAAGATAATATAGATCAGATAAAGAATCTGCGCAGAATCGGCCATTCTGGGGGCGACTTTGTTTAGAGAAGGCCCGGGGGTTTCGATTCTTGCCATCAGTTGGCCGCTGATCCCTAAAGCTGGGAGAACGGAAATCGCGAAAATAAGAATTCCCATTCCGCCAAGCCACTGGGAAAAGGATCTCCAAAAAAGAATGCCTTTGGGAAGCGATTCAATATGATAAAGGATGGTCGCTCCGGTTGTTGTAAAACCTGAAGTAGACTCGAAAAAGGCATCAACAAAGCCGGGAATTGCTCCTGTCATTAGATAAGGCAGTGTTCCTATCAATGAGGCCATGAGCCAAGAACAGGATACCACGACAAAGGATTCGCGTATTTTAAGATTGTGGTGTTTTTTCTGGATTAACCTACTCGTGGCAAGGCCTATGCCGACAACAGGAATAATGATTTTAATGAAACAAAGAGCAACTTGCGTTTCTCCATAAATCAGTGAAACAAAAAGAGAGGGGAGCATCGACACACCAAGTAAGGCAGTGATAAATCCCAGTATTCTGAAAACAAGGCGCATATTAAGCCCCATAGTGTGTGCCTCCCAATAAAATCATAGCTGACGATCCGGATCCCAGAAGGCCGGAGTGAAAAGCAAAAGGACGGTGAATAATTCTAAACGGCCGATAATCATCAAAAAGCTCAGAAGGAAGGTCGCTGGATCCGAGTATAATTCAAAATTGGCCATTGGTCCCACTAAGCCAAATCCGGGCCCCACATTTCCGAGGCAGGTTGCAACAGAGGAGAGTGTCGTGACCAAATCAAGAGATTCAAGAGAAAGAGCCAAGGTGCCGACGAGGAAAATGGAAAGATACAAGAAAATAAAACTCGCGATGCCGGACACGGTGTCAGGAGATACATTTTTCCCGCTTACTTTGATTGGTACAACAGCTAAAGGATGCAATCGTTTGTAAAGTCCGCGACGGATTAATTTAAAGAGTACGACGATGCGGATTACTTTGATGGAACCGCTTGTAGATGAAGAGCAACCTCCGACAAACATAAGGAATAGAAGAATCATCTTGCAGCAAGTAGGCCAAAGTTCAAAATCTGCACTTGCAAAGCCGCTTGTTGTAATAATGGATACGGTTTGAAAAAAGCCGTGGCGCAAACTATCGGCAAAGGAGCTGTAAGTACCAAATAATATCAGGAAAATTCCGATTAAAAGAGTAGAAGCAGCAATGATTGCAAGATATGCCCGCAGTTCCGTATCTCCAAAAAAGCCCCGCCAGTTCTTCTTTCGAAGTAAGTAGTAAAGGTTGAAATTGTTTCCGGCTAAGATCATAAAAAATCCGATGACTAATTCGAT
>JAQUUY010000114.1 GCA_028693645.1 Eubacteriales bacterium
GATTGAGGGCGGAGAATATGAACTGTGTGACGGGATTGCAAAATATTGCGGGCAGAAGCAAAGCTGCCATAAGCACGGATGCGGACGTTTTGAAGAGTAGAAATTTGATGAAGTAGGAAGGACGGCGCCCCTTGATTATTACGGCTTTGATTGAAAATACATCAAATAACAAGGACTTAAAAGCAGAACACGGCTTAAGCCTCTATATTAACCAAGGAAAACGGAAAATCTTGTTTGATACAGGAGCAAGCGGCGCTTTTGCCGAAAATGCAGCCCAAATGAAAATCGATTTATCCGATGTGGAGTTGATGGTTCTTTCGCATGGGCATTATGATCATGGCGGAGGACTGAAAACTTTTTTAAAGGAAAACAGCAAAGCGAAAATATACCTTCATTCCAACGCATTCGGCGATTTCTACTCAAATAAGCAAAATGGTCAAACGTCTTACATCGGCTTGGACCCTACCTTGCTCCCCGATAATCGATTTGTGTTTACTCGAGGTGTTATGAATCTGGAGGATGGCGCGGAACTGTTTTCCGATATAGAAGGAACAGAGTTTTGCCCTTCCGGTAATTCGGATCTTCTGGTCAAGACCGAGGAGGGGTATCGGCAAGATGATTTTTGCCATGAGCAGAATCTTATCCTTCGAGAAAACGGAAAAACGGTGTTGATAGCAGGCTGTGCGCACAATGGAATCGTAAACATTCTTGAACGTTTTAGGGAGAAAGAGGGATGCTTCCCCGATGTCGTGATTGGGGGCTTTCATTTATATAACCGATCGTTTGACCGAAATGAATCTCCGGAATTGGTCGCAGAAATCGGGAAATACCTCTCTGCCACGGGAGCGAAATACTACACCTGCCATTGTACGGGCACGGTATCTTATAATCAGCTGAAAACCCTCATGGGGGAGCAGATAGACTATCTGTCAACAGGCAGTCAATTAACAATATAAAAGAAACAAAAGAAGAGGAGCCAGAATTATGAGTGAAACTTGCAACCAAAGCTGCAGTAGCTGCGGAGAAGACTGTGCAGACAGAAAAATTGATTTCTCTGAAAAACTGCATGTAATGAGTGATGTCAAAAAAGTAATCGGTGTCGTGAGCGGCAAAGGAGGAGTAGGAAAATCTTTAATCACTTCTTTACTTGCGGTAACGATGCAGCGCAGAGGATGCCAGACAGCGATTTTAGATGCTGACATTACAGGGCCTTCTATTCCAAAGGTGTTTGGACTCAAAGAAAAAGCACAAGGGACCGACGCAGGAATTTTCCCTGTAAAAAGCAAGACGGGTATCGATATCATGTCGATAAATCTTTTGCTTGAAAACGACAGTGACCCTGTCATTTTTCGCGGACCGATTATTGCCGGAACCGTCAAACAGTTCTGGTCGAATGTGATTTGGAGCGGCGAGGATTATATGTTTGTCGATATGCCCCCGGGAACCGGCGATGTAGCCTTGACGGTTTTTCAATCCATTGCTGTTGATGGGATTATAATCGTTGCTTCTCCGCAGGAACTGGTCTCGATGATCGTGACAAAAGCGGTAAAAATGGCAAACATGATGAACATTCCGATTATAGGGTTGGTTGAGAATATGTCGTATTTCAAATGCCCTGATAATGGCAAGGATTATAAAATCTTTGGGGAAAGCCACATCGACGAAATCGCTGCCGAATATGGCCTCGAAGTGCTGGCGAGACTCCCGATTGATCCTAAGTTTTCAGGGATGTGTGACAGAGGCATGATAGAGTTGTTTGAAGGCGATTGGCTGGAAGCTGCGGCGGACAAAATAGAACTGATTACCAATAAAAAAGAAATAAAGAAGGAAGAAAAAATGATTAAAATTGCAGTAGCAAGCGAACAGGATATGGTTACAGAACATTTTGGACATTGCGTAAATTTCAACATTTACGAAACAGAAAACGGAAAAATCACGAAAAGCGAATCGATTGAAAATCCGGGGCACAGACCGGGATTTTTACCAAACTTCCTCAATGATTTGGGTGTCAATGTCATCATTGCAGGAGGAATGGGCGGCGGAGCGATTGAAATCTTTGATGAAAAAGGGATTGAAGTTATAACCGGCGCGACTGGTGAAGCAAAAGCGGCGGCAGAGGCCTATTTGTTAGGATCTTTAAAATCGACGGGTTCGGTTTGTCATGACCATCAGCATGCGCATGGAGAGGGTTGCGGCGGCGGCTGCGGACACTAAGAAAAAGAAATAGGGAGCTGTTTTATGGAGTATTGTGCGGAATGTAAAGTGAAGGCCTGTTATACGGGGAAAAGAGAAGTCGTTCCCGAGGATTGCCCCATGAAGTGCAGTGATGTCGTTGAAAAAAGTTTAGAGGAATACAGTGCTGAGATAAAAGAATTTGCCCGTCAAGCAGCACTGCTCGAAAGCGAAGGCTATTGTCGTTGGACGAGAGTCGAAGAAACGATACGTTTTTGCGTGGCGATGAAGTATCAAAAAATCGGACTTGCGTTTTGTATTGGTTTGAAAAAAGAGGCGGAGATTCTATCTAAACTATTTCGCGCCCATGGCTTAACGATTCTTTCCGCAAACTGTAAGTTCAGCTGCGTTCAAAAAGAGTTTATCGGGATAAGCGAAGAAGAAAAACTTCGGCCCGGGACCTCGGAAGTAATGTGCAATCCGATTGCACAGGCACTGTTTTTTAACGGAGAAAAGACCGATATCAATGTGGTTATGGGTCTTTGTGTTGGGCATGACAGCTTGTTTTTCAAATATTCTGAGGCACCTTGCACAGTAGTGCTCACTAAGGACAGAGTCTTGTGCCACAATCCGGCGGCCGCGCTTTATTGCAGCGAAGGCTATATGAAGAGTCTTTATGTGCCCTATTAATATTTGGCGGAGGAATGATTTAATGAAAGCAGGAAGGATCCATTCAATTTCAATCAGTCCCGAAAGGGGTCAACTGAAGAAAGAGGTTCTACAGGCGAGAGTAATTGAAAGCTTTGGAATTGAAAATGATGGCCATGCCGGAGACTGGGGACGCCAGATTACGTGCTTAGATTATGATAGTGTAAAGGCATCAAATACAAAACATAATTTATGTATGTCGCCGGGTGATTTCGCTGAAAACTTATTGCTTGACGGGATTGATTTTTCGAAGATTTCTGTCGGGAATAAATTGAAACTGGGCACAGATGTAATCCTTGAGGTTGCGCAAATAGGGAAAGAAGACCATCCCAGCATTGTCAGCAGGACCTTTGGAGTCAGCCTGTTGCCTGGAGAAGGATTGTTTTGTAAGGTCTTAAGCGGTGGTTTGATTAGTCGCGGAGATAGTGTAGAAATCGTTTCGGAGGAAGAGGAAAAGAAAAAATGAATGAAGAGATGTCAACTGTAGCAAGAAATAAAGCGGGGAATTATTTTAAAGATGGCTATAATTGTGCAGAAGCAATTTTTCTGGCCTATAGAGATTTGTTGTTTCCTGAAACAGACCCGGCAATTGTTAAAATGCTTACGGGCTTCGGTAGCGGGTTGGGTCAGGCCGGATGCCTGTGTGGAGCATTGACAGGATCTGTTTGCATTTTAAATATGTTGACAGGGAGAACATCAAATCAGGAAAGCAGGGACGATGCCTATCAGTATGCAAAGGAATTTAGCGATCGATTCACCGAAAAATTTGGAGCGACTTGTTGTCGTGTCTTAAATCCATATCCGTTTGAAACGAAAGAGCATTTAACAAACTGTCTTAAAATCACGGGGAACACGGGAAAGTTATTGATGGAGTTTATCGAAGAAAACAATCTTGCCGATAAAGCTTAGAAAAAGCGATACCCTCTCTAAAGCAGGGGGTCGAATCTCCTCTCATTTTACCAATGAAAAAAAGCCTCTGAAATAAATCGGAGGCTTTTTTCGTTGGTAAACCACAGAGGAAACTCACGCCTTTTCAAGCATGATTTCCTCAAACGTAAGCAGTGTGACGTTACCGCTCTTTACAGCGGCCTCGATACAACTTTTTGTGAAGCCGGAGCGAGAAAAAAGATACAGATGAGTATTGTTATACTTAAATAATTGGCTGCGGGCGCTAAGTGTTTCAAGGACGCTAACATCAACTTTTTCTTTTGTCCACTTACACTCGGCAAACAAGGCTGAGTTTTTTCCATCCGTTGCAATGATGTCAAGCTCCGTCTCTTTTTTGCGCTTTGTATCATTGCCCCACCAACGGCCAAGATCAGAAAAGGGGAAGACCGCCTTGCCTTGGCGGTTCAACTCCCACAGATACTGTTTGCATATTTCCTCAAAAACGGCGCCCATATATGAGTTTAGCTGCTCGGAAATATTTCTGTAGGCAAGATCGATCATCCCGTTTTCTAGAATCGACAGGTTGCTGGGAATAAAACGATACCAGAAGCGAAACAAATTATCCGCAATGATATAAATAGTCTTTTTCGATGACTTTTCTGCAAAGGGTGTTTCTTTTTTAATAATTCCAAGCGAAATCAGCTTTTTTAAGCAAGCGGCACAAGCACTCGTTTCTTCTC
>JAQUUY010000014.1:0-17879 GCA_028693645.1 Eubacteriales bacterium
TAAAGCGAGTCTTTATCACCCTGTCCGCCGGGGGAGTTTATTATTGCGATGATAAGGGTTCTTGCGTGTTAAGACCGGCGCCGCTTCCAACCGCTGTCGTTTCAGCAAACGGTTCCGGTGATGCGTTTTCGGCAGCGATTTTATATGGAACGGCGCAGGGCTTTGAACCGGAAAAGATTCTGACTTATGCCATGGCGGCCGCTTCTTTGGCACTCGAGGCAAGAACCGCAGTCAATCCGCTAATGTCAATCGAGGCAATTGAACAACGAATGAAAGACAGACCGGCAGTGAACGGTTTTTAGTGAAAGTTAAAAAATAAACTTTATCCCGAAACAATGTTTAAAGCAAATGTATGGTGGTATCAACGAAAAAGCGACCAAGCATTTCTTGGGCATCAAACGGGAGGATGGCGAAAGATGAAGGACTTAAAAGGGACTAAGACGCTCGAAAACCTCATGCAGGCATTTGCAGGGGAATCAATGGCAAGAAACAAATACACCTATTATGCCTCCAAAGCAAAAAAAGAAGGCTATGAACAAATCTCAAGTATTTTTCTTGAAACGGCGGGAAATGAAAAAGAGCATGCAGAATTGTGGTTCAAGCATGCAGAAGGAATCGGTACTACCGAGGAAAATCTATTGGCAGCAGCGGCAGGCGAACATCATGAATGGACATCTATGTATGCTGAAATGGCGAAAACCGCCAGAGAAGAAGGCTTTACAGAAATCGCTGCGCAGATGGAGGCGGTTGCAAAAATCGAAAAAGAGCATGAAGAAAGATATCTGACTTTGGCTCAGAACGTCAAAGACGGTAAAGTGTTTGAAAAAGAAACAGATGTGCTGTGGCAGTGCTCGAATTGCGGACACAGCTATTGGGGCAAAAAAGCACTCGACGTGTGCCCTGTTTGCAAGCATTCAAAGGCTTACTTCGTGGTAAAGCCTGAAAACTACAAATAGAACACCGTTTCGGGCGATTTTTTTCCAAAGTTGACCGAGTGTAGCAGAAGTGAGAGGACATGCTTGTTGTGCCCTCTTTTTTCGTGTGGAGATCTTCTGCGATGTTTCTTTTCGCTTTGTGATATGTTAAAATATAATTTATTGAAAAAGCGAGAGCGAATGAACAGGAGAGTAGGAATGCAGCAAATAATGGAGTATCTAAATAAACTGAACCCCGAACAGCGTGAAGCTGCGTTACACTTGGATGGACCCTTGCTGATTCTTGCAGGTGCCGGCAGCGGGAAAACAAGCACAATGACCCATCGAATCGCTTACATGATTCGCGAAAAAGGGATTTCGCCCTACAATGTATTGGCAGTGACGTTCACGAACAAAGCGGCGAAAGAAATGCGCGACCGCGTTGAAACCTTGGTGGGCGAAGGCTTGAATATGTGGATTCTTACTTTTCATGCGGCTTGTCTCCGAATCCTTAGAATGCATGCGGATCGTGTCGGCTACGAAAAGAACTTCGTCGTATATGACCCGGACGATCAAAAAACGGTCATTAGGAATGCGCTGAAAGAAAGGGCTGTCGAAGATAAAAAAATGACTCCGGCCTATATCCTTTCAATCATCAGTGATTGCAAGGAAAAAGAAATCAGTCCGGAAGAGTACGAAAGAACCAATGGAGAAAATCCAAAAGTCAGATTGATTGCGGATATCTATAAATCTTACGAGCAAACCTTGAAAAAAAACAATGCCATGGATTTTGATGATCTCATTCTTCGTGCGGTGCAGTTGCTTTCCGAAGAGGAAGACGTCCGCTTGTTCTTTCAAAATAAATTTCGGTATATCATGGTGGACGAGTATCAGGACACCAATTATTTGCAGTATCGTTTCGTGAAATTGCTTGCAGAACAACACAACAATCTCTGCGTCGTGGGTGATGACGATCAGTGTATTTATCAGTGGAGAGGCGCCGATATCAATAATATTCTTGATTTTGAAAAAGACTTCCGTGGGGCAAAAGTAATCAAACTCGAACAAAATTATCGATCGAATGCGAACATTCTTGCCGCTGCCCATTCTGTCATAAAAAACAATAGAGGAAGAAAAGAAAAAGAATTATGGACCGACAAGGAAAAAGGCGAGAAACTGCGCTATTATCGCGCCGATGATGACAAAGAGGAAGCACGCTTTATTGCTGCGGAAATCGATCGACTTTGCGGTCCCGCTCGAAGCTATTCCGACATTGCCGTGCTTTATCGCACGAATGCTCAATCGAGACGCTTTGAAGATGCGTTTTTCGGGAAGGGAATTCCTTATCGTGTGCTGGGCGGTTTTCGATATTATGACCGCAAAGAAGTCAAAGACATGATGTCATATATGCGTGTCGTCCAAAACCCCTCAGACGATCTTTCTCTTGAACGGATTATGAATGAACCTAAGCGCGGAGTCGGAGATAAAAGCGTCGAAAAACTGAAAGCCCTGGCTCGTGTTCGAAAGGAAAGTCTTCTCGCGGTCTTGTCGGACCCTGAAGTTTGGGAGGGGCTTTCTGCAGCCGCGGGCAAAAATATGGAAGAACTTTCTGCGGTAATCAATTTGCTGGCCCAAGAAAGAGAAAACCTGAAGGTCTCAGATATCTATGATGCCTTACTTGTTCGAACGGGATATTTATCCGCGTTGGAAAAACAAAATACCGTCGAATCGGAGTCGAGAGTGGAAAACCTTTTGGAATTCAAATCGGCGATCTACGATTATGAAAAAGAAAAAGAAGATGCCGGCGAACTGGGAACCCTTTCCGAATTCCTCGAAAAAATATCTTTGATGGCCGAGGTTGATAATCATGAGGCCGGAGAAAATGCGGTCGTTTTGATGACGCTTCACAGTTCGAAAGGGCTGGAATTCCCCGTGGTCTTCATGCCGGGGATGGAGGACGGGCTTTTCCCGAGTTGGCGAAGCTTTGATAAAAAAGAAGGCATTGAAGAAGAACGTCGGCTTTGCTACGTTGGGATAACCAGAGCCATGGAGCGGCTTTATCTGACAAGTAGCGAATATCGGACCATGTACGGCAAAGGCGAGCATACGAGAGAATCTCTTTTCTTGCGAGAAATCGATAAGTCTTTAATCGAAGGAGACGGTATTTGGGCAGATAAAGGCTTTGACCGTTACAGCGGAATCGGAGATCCAACACCTGATTTCTCGCTGGGAGAACCCTTCCGTCCCTTTGCGCACATGAAATCTGCGGCGGAGACAAAGGCGGCAAAACCTGTTCTTTCGGCTTCGGAACTTGCACCCGGGGATAAAGTCAGCCATAATAAATTCGGACAAGGCTTAATCATCAGTCTGGAAGGGAATACTGCTTCCGTTGCGTTTGATAGTGTCGGAATTAAAAAACTCGCTCTTGATATCGCACCATTGAAAAAAGTATAAAAAATCTAAAAATGAGGCAGGTGATTTTCCGAGTGAACAATATAAAGGAAGAGATCAAAGAAAAAATCGACATATTGAACCGTGCCGCAAAAGCATACTATCAAGAAGATCGAGAAATTATGCCTAATATTGAATACGACCGCCTTTATGATGAACTTTTGGAATTGGAACAACAGACAGGCATCGTGTTCTCCAATAGTCCGAGCATCAATGTTGGATACGAGTTGCTCAGCAATCTCCCAAAAGAGCGGCACGAAAATCCGATTCTGTCTTTGGACAAAACAAAAGACCTTACGGTATTGGCTGATTGGTTAGGCCTGAAAAGAGGCGTTTTGTCATGGAAACTCGACGGGCTCACGATTGTTTTGACCTACAAAGGTGGAATTTTAACAAAAGCCGTCACTCGCGGCAACGGAGAAATCGGCGAGGTAATCACCAACAATGCCAAAGTGTTTGCGAATTTGCCGTTGAAGATTTCTTATCAGGGAGATTTGATTCTCCGAGGCGAAGCCATTATTCGCTATTCGGATTTTGAACGAATCAACAGTGAAATCGACGATGTTGATGCAAAATACAAGAATCCAAGAAATCTTTGCAGCGGATCCGTAAGACAGCTGAACAATAAGATAACAAAAGAAAGAAATGTTTTCTTTTTAGCGTTTGCTGTCATGCAAGCAGAAGACGTCGATTTCCAAAATTCTCGGCTTTTCCAGTTGGAATGGTTAAAAACGCAGGGTTTTGACGTGGTTGATTATCAGAAAACGACGGCCGATGAGCTCGGTGCCGTTGTTGCAACCTTTGCGGAGAAGATACCAACGAATGATTTCCCTTCCGATGGTTTGGTTTTAATGTATGACGATATTTCTTACGGCGAATCGCTCGGAGCGACCTCAAAATTCCCCAGAGATGCAATTGCTTTTAAATGGAAAGATGAGATCAAGGAAACGGAACTCATAGAAATAGAATGGAGTGCATCGAGAACCGGTTTGATTAATCCGATTGCTGTTTTTGAACCCGTCGAACTTGAAGGAACCACCGTGAGTCGTGCAAGTGTTCATAATGTAAGCGTGCTCGAAAAACTCGAACTGGGAATTGGCGATAAAATCTGTGTTTATAAGGCCAATATGATTATACCGCAGATATCAAAAAACTTGACGAAAAGCGGGATGGCAAGCGTACCGAGACAGTGTCCGGTTTGCGAAGGCGAAACGCTGATTAAGCAGGAGAATGGCGTAAAATTTTTATATTGTACGAATCCGGATTGCTTGGCAAAAAACATCAAAAAACTCAGTCACTTCGTCAGCAGAGATGCGATGAACATCGACGGATTATCGGAGGCAACGATTGAAAAATTGATTGCCAAAGGCTTTGTCCACGAATATGCCGATCTTTTTCACGTCGAAAAGTTCAAAGAAGAAATCGTAGAGATGGAAGGGTTTGGAGAAAAGTCCTTTCAGAACCTTGTTCACTCAGTTAATCAAGCAAGAAACACCAATGCCGTAAGATTGCTTTATAGCTTAGGAATCCCGAATATCGGGCTATCAAATGCAAAAGCGATTGCGCGGCAGTTCGCCTACGATTGGGAAACGATTGCAGCAGCAAGCCTTGAACAGCTGACGGCGATCAACGGCGTCGGCGAGATTATGGCAGAAGCCTATGTGAGGTTCTTTGAGAATGCCAACAATAAAAAGATAATAGAGGATATTCTTCAAGAGGTTCGATTTGAAGTTCAGATAGAGTCACGAAAAGAGAATGCTATTTTCGAGGGAATAAATTTTGTAATCACCGGTTCTCTCGAACACTATGAAAACAGAAACGAATTAAAGGCGCTAATCGAAGAATACGGAGGAAAAACAACAGACTCTGTGACTTCAAAGACAAATTATTTAATCAACAACGATAATTTGTCCAATTCAACAAAAAATAAAAAAGCGAAAGAGATCGGTGTTGCCATCATTACTGAAGGTCAGTTGACCGAATGGATTGAAACTGGTGCACAACCGAGTATAAGGAAGTAAGTCAATGACAACAAAAAATAAAAGAACACAGGAAGTCGCGCGGCGTAAAACGTTTGCCATCATTTCGCACCCGGATGCCGGAAAAACCACATTGACAGAAAAACTTCTGTTGTTTGGAGGCGCCATCAGGCTTGCGGGAACCGTAAAAGGCAGAAAGAACAGCAAGTACGCGGTCTCGGACTGGATGGAAATCGAAAAAGAGAGAGGCATCTCGGTCACATCGAGTGTCATGAACTTTGATTACAATGGATTTCGCGTCAATATATTAGATACACCGGGCCATCAAGATTTCAGTGAAGACACCTACAGAACCTTGACGGCGGCCGATAGTGCGGTGATGTTGATTGATGGAGCCAAAGGTGTCGAAGAACAGACGAAAAAGCTGTTCCACGTCTGCAGAATGAGAGGAATCCCCATTTTCACCTTTGTCAATAAAATGGACAGATACTGTAAAAATCCCTTTGACCTGATGCATGAAATTGAAGAGGCGCTGGGAATCAGAGCTTGCCCGATGAACTGGCCGATAGGAATGGGAGATGGGTTCAAGGGGGTTTATGACCGCCGGAACGCCCAAGTAGAGCTCTTTGCGGCCGGAGATCACGGACAAAATATTGTCGCGTCAAGTACCGGTGGTGTGGAAGACGAAAAAATCAAAGAACTTCTGGGGAATCATTTATATGAAACCTTGAAGGAAGAAATTGAGTTACTCGATCTGGCTGGAGATGAATTTGATAAAGAAAAGGTCGCCGCTGGGGAGTTGACGCCCATGTTTTTTGGCAGCGCCATGACAAACTTTGGAGTGAAGCCATTTCTTGAAGAATTTCTCAGGCTTGCGCCATCACCCGGGAACAAAAAAAGTAGCGTGGAAACCGTTCACCCCGATGATGAAAATTTTTCGGGCTTTGTATTTAAGATTCAAGCCAACATGGATGCGGCACATCGGGATCGTATTGCTTTCATCAAGATTTGTTCCGGTAAATTTGAAAAAGGAATCGAAGTCCTTCACGAAAGAACCGGAAAAACGATTCGACTCTCTCAACCACAACAATTTTTTGCGCAAGAGCGAACGGTCGTCGAGGAAGCCTATGCGGGAGACATTATAGGGGTATTCGATCCCGGCATTTTCAATATTGGGGATACTTTGTGCGGCGGAAAGGATCGCTTTCGTTTTGAAGGGATTCCCATGTTCCCTCCGGAGCATTTTGCGATGGTCATGACCAAAAATGCCATGAAGCGAAAACAGTTCTTGAAGGGAATCAATCAGATTGCAGAAGAAGGCGCCATTCAAGTATTTAAACGACCGAACATCGGTGTCGAAACACTGATTGTCGGAGTGGTCGGAGGAATGCAACTTGAAGTTCTCGAATATAGGATGAAGGGCGAATATGGCGTTGATATCATGGTTCAGCAACTTCCCTATACCGCCGCGCGGTGGGTTGTCGCAGAAAAAGTTACAGAAGACATTCTGGGTTACATGGATTCCTGTGTGCTTGTGGAAGACCGCTATTTGCGGCCGGTCATCCTTTTCACAAGACCTTGGGAAATCACGCGTGTTGAAGATAAGAACAAAGGGATTAAGCTTCTTGACGTTGCACCCTTGTAGTTTCACGAATAATCACGTATTTCTTATTATATTCGGAGGCAAACATGAAAATCGGAAAAGTAGACAGTGAACTCTTAGAAAAAATAGTCTTTCAAAATATTCGCTTCAAAAGGCCTGAGGTCATAACAAGGCCGGGGATTGGAGAAGACTGTGCCGTTGTTGATTTTGGGAATTATGATTGCGTTTTATCCACGGATCCGATTACGGGAGCCGTTGGCGATATCGGTCGTTTGGCTGTCCATATTTCATGCAACGATATTGCCTCCAATGGTATCGAGCCTCTCGGAATTATGCTGGCCTGTATGCTACCGGAAGGAACGACAGAGCAGGAACTGGAATGCATGATGAAGCAGGCGGGAGAAGCCGCCGAAAAACTTGGCGTTGAAATTATTGGAGGGCATACAGAGGTGACCGCAGCGGTCAACCAGCCAATCATCGTCTCAACAGCGCTCGGACGCGCATTGAAAGGGAGCTCACAGAAAGCGGAAGATATCAGGCCGGGAGATTATGTTCTTCTGACAAAGACGGCAGGCCTTGAAGGAACGGGAATTCTTGCTTGCGATTATCCGGAAAAACTGACCGGCGTTCTGACGCCTGAAGAACTTGCGGAAGCAAAAGCAATGCTCGACCAAGTTTCTGTCGTAGCCGAAGGAGTAGCTGCCGGAAAAATTGGTACGGCGGGAATGCACGATGTGACCGAAGGCGGTGTTCTCGGAGCGGTCTGGGAAATGTGCGAAATTGCGGATGCCGGCGTGGAAATTTGGTTTGATGATATTCCTGTCGCAACTGTCACAGAAAAAATTTGTACGGAGTTTGGAATCGACTGGCTCCGACTGATTTCTTCGGGCAGTATGATGATTATGGCGCACCCCGAACAAAAAGAGGCATTAATCGAGGCAATTGTAGAAAAAGGCGTTTCGGTCTGCTGCATCGGAAGGGTAACAGAACCAAAAAAAGGGCGAACGTTGATCCGTGAAGGAAAACGGTACTCAATCGATCCGCCCTCAAGCGATGAACTTTACAAGGTCGTTTTTACTCGCCCTTAAATGTTCCGAAATCAAAAGTGGAATCCAAAGCACTGATGTTTTTTAATTGCGTATCTTTTGGAACGGAATCTTCGCTCACACCGAGCATACTATAAAACTCATCAAGGCTTATACCCAATAAAACGGAGGCTTCCTCAATGGTATGGTAACCTTTGAGCTCTGAAATCGTAAGGGTTTCTCCTTGCTCAATCTGATTTTTCGGTGATTGGTTGGTAAAATTATAATAGCCCGTGGTTTGAGCAAGCATCATGCCTCCGAAAAAAACGGCTAAAACAAGAAATATAATGGTTAGTGGCGGTACTTTTTTGCCTGCGGTCTTGATTTCCAAGGCACCTTTTGCGGGGCAGGAGTTCACACATTCGTTGCAGTTGATACATTCCATGGAAGTGATTTTGCCGCCGCCTTCGACATCAATATTGACCGGACAAGCTTTGTTGCAGAGATTGCAATGAATACATTTATCGTCGTTTCTGTTTATTTTAGTGGCACTTAATTTCCCGACTAGGGCATAGAATGCTCCCGCAGGGCAAAGATATTTGCAAAAGAATCTGTTGTATAGAAGAGAACCTATAATTGTGATTCCAAGCAGCAGGAAGCCGACGATTGCTGCTGAATCTTCTGCAATCGTTTCGCTAATATTTGAAATGTGTCCAAATGCGGCAAAAGGATCGTAGGGAGTCATCCATAAGATCCCGGTGTACCATGCCATTCCTAAAGTAAGCGGAATCAAAGCGTATTTCAAATATCTTAATGGCTTGTCAACCATTGGAGGAACAACAAAGTTACGCTTGAAAATCAATTTTCCAAGCCTCGCAAATAGCTCTTGGAGTGCACCAAAGGGACATAAAAGACCACAAAAACTTCGCCGGAACAGTAGGGCAATTACCATCGTTATAAGGAAAAGAGCAATTGTCCCGTCAAATATTTTCTTGAGATATTCGCCGCTGATGATTACGGCATATAAACTTTCCAAGGCGCCATAGGGGCAAAGGGCATGAATCGAAGGTGCTTTCCCGCCGCCAATGATTTGGTGCATATATGATTGATAAGTGACAACAAGCAAAAGCGATACAAGGATAGTGATTCTAAGAATCCGTGCAATTTTATTTTTTTTCATAAGAGTCTCCCTTTTCTATGTTTTCGATTTCTTTCGTCTCTTTTACCCTGATACAAAATCAGGCAATCACTAAATCATTCATATTCACGTAATCCATTGACTTTTCCGAGAAGCATCTATTATAATAGAAAGGCAAATTGCCCTTTGGGAGCTTCGCCTGGCATGGGATGGGTCCTGCGCAATAAGAATCTGTGAACCTCGTCAGGTCCGGAAGGAAGCAGCGATAAACGGAACCTCTTATGTGCCGCAGAACAGCCTGTTTCATTTCCACGGCGGGGCTCCCAAAGGGCAATTATAAATACAAACGGAGGGAATATGCACAAGGCTCTATACAGAAGCTTCCGCCCGGAGACCTTTGATGGAATCCTCGGACAGACTCACATCGTAAAGATATTAAAGAATCAAATCGCACAGGGAACCACGGGCCATGCGTATCTTTTTTGTGGGACCAGAGGCACAGGAAAGACATCGACGGCACGAATCCTTGCAAAAGGGGTGAACTGTACCGCAGACGAGGGACTTAGGCCTTGCGGAGAATGCCCGAACTGCCTCGCGATTCGAGACGGTATTTTTATGGATGTCATCGAAATAGATGCTGCCTCCAACAACGGTGTTGACAATATACGTGAGCTTCGCGAAAGCGTGAATTATCCTCCGGCCATCGGTCGCTGCAAGGTTTACATCATAGATGAAGTACATATGCTTACGACTCCTGCCTTCAATGCACTGTTAAAGACGCTTGAAGAACCTCCCGAACGAGTCATGTTTTTGCTGGCTACGACAGAGCCGCAGAAGCTTCCTGCTACCATCCTGTCTCGCTGTTTGCGATTGGATTTTCACAGGATACCCGAACAACAAATGAAGGAAGGCCTGCGCAATGTCTGCACGGAGCTTTCGGTAAAAATATCAGAACAGGCACTCGGCTTAATCTCTGCAAATGCAGATGGCTCCGTCAGAGATGGGCTTTCTTTGCTTGATCAATGTATTTCCGGCGGAAACAATGAGGTTTCCAGAGAAGACGTGTTAGAATTCCTCGGGACGTCCGGAGAAGAAGTGTTTCTTGAACTTACAGATAGCGTCGAGGAGAAAAACCCTTCGAAAGCATTGATCCTGTTGTCGAGGATTCTTTCTGAAGGGAAAGATGTTCGCCAGATTATGAAGGACTGGATTTCACATTATCGCAATCTGTTGATTACGAAGTATGTCGATGATCCCGAAGATCTGCTCAATATGTCTGTTGAAAACATCGACCGGATTCGTGAGCAAAGTCAAAGGCTTGGACCCGAAGAATTAGATCGCTGCATCCTTGGATTATCAGCTGCTTTAACAGAAGCAAAATGGTCCGCGCAGCCGAGAATCCTGCTTGAATTGTGTATCGTAAGGCTCGCAACGGAGAGCGGTTCTAAAATAAACGTAGTTTATGAGGACAAACCTCGGATTCAAAACACCGTAATTCCAAGTCCCATAATAAAAGAAAAAGCGACAAGCGAACTGCCGGCGGCTAATGAAAAAAAGAAGGCCCCCGAACCAAAACCCAGACCGGATTTGCATGTTGATATGGATCTGAGTTCCCTTTGGAGCAAGGTCACCCGCGATGCGGCGGCCGAAAAAGGAAGCCTGTCTATGCTTCAAAAGAGAAGCGTTCTTTCGGCAATGGACAAGCATAAATTCCAAGTAGAACTGAACAATGATATGGCGATGAAGATGGCGCAAGACAATGCTCCTCTTTTAGAAGAATTAATTGAAAAGTACACGGGTTCCGTGCTGCGGCTGGAAACGTGCCTGTCTGAAAAGCAAGAGAGCAGCCCTGGTAAAAAAAGCGGAGCGCATCTTGCGGGGACAATCGGAGATCGATTAGGAATTGACGTCGAAATTGAAACAGAAGATGGGGAATAAAACCTATTAAAGTTAATATACTGTGTTTAGTATTAAGGAGAACAAACGATGGGACAAGGAATGAGAGCGGGAAAGAAACCAAACGCAGGCGGCGGAGCTGCAACGATGCAAAAACAAATACAGCAGATGCAAGCGATGCAGCGAAAAATGGAAGAAATGCAGGCGGAGATTGATAAAAAAGAAGTCACGGCAACAGCCGGTGGCGGAGCAGTCAGCGTGACGGTCAACGGCAAAAAAGAACTTGTCAAGGTAGACCTGAAGAAAGAAGTAGTCGATCCGGATGATGTGGAAATGTTGCAGGATTTGATTATTGCGGCCGTCAATGAAGGCTTGCGCCAAATCGAGGAGCTCTCATCAAACGAGATGAGCAAATTGACCGGAGGCTTAGGGATCCCCGGACTTTAAATCCCTAACAGTAAAAGGAAGTAAATGCAGATGAGGCACTATGCAAAGCCGCTCAACAATTTGATCAGTCAGCTGTCTAAGCTCCCCGGTGTAGGGGGGAAGAGCGCTCAGCGGCTTGCTTTTCATATCCTTTCAATGGAAGAGAAAGATGCCTCTGCGATTGCAGAGGCAATCATGGACGCCAGAAGAACGATGAAATACTGCTCCGTTTGCGGCAATCTCACAGATGTTGATCCTTGCGGGATTTGCACGGATACAACAAGGGACCAAAGAATCATTTGTACGGTTGAGAGTCCCAAAGACGTTGCGGCGATGGAACGTATTCGCGAATATAGAGGACTGTATCATGTTTTGAATGGTACAATCTCTCCTCTTGATGGGATTGGACCGGAGGACATCAATTTAAAAGCTTTGATTGTCAGACTTCAAAACAGTGAGGTGGATGAGGTCATTTTAGCAACGAATCCAAACATCGAAGGCGAAGCGACAGCGATGTATCTTTCGCGATTGATTAAGCCTTCGGGAATCAAAGTTACGCGCATCGCACATGGAATTCCTGTGGGCGGCGATCTGGAATATACCGACGAGGTTACTTTGTCCAAGGCAATGGATGGGCGAAGGGAATTATAGTATTTATGAAACTGTTTACAATTCTGTTTTCTAATCATTGACTTTTATAAAAGATATCTATAAAATAAAATCGTCGAGGGCAAGAGAATTGACGTTTTTATCGGAACCCATCCCAAAAGTACTTGACTGCAATCATACTTTTTATGTGGTTCTTTTGTTGCGCGACTAATTTTAGTTTATTTTATTTGATTTAAGGAGGGAAAACATGACAGAACAAAGGACATCTGACAAGAGCGATCGTACTCTTGCCAGAGGGATCATGCCTTGGCATGTATCGTTGATCGCATTGGGCGGCATTATCGGTTCCTGTTACTTTTTAGGCCTCGGACTCACATATTCGGAAATGGGTCCTGGAGCAGTTTTAATCGCGTACATCGTTGCCGGTATTACTGTATACGGAGTTATGCAGTCTTTCGCAGAGTTGCTCGTCAACATCCCGCGTAGAGGCTCGTTTGTATCCTACACAAGAGAATTCATGGGAGATACCGCTTCGGCAGGTATTGGTTGGGCATTCTGGGCAAACTGGGTTTGCTACATTCCTTCGGAAGCAATTGCCTGTGCTACTTTTATGAATTATTTTGTTACTCTGCCTTTCGAAAACCAAGCATGGTCAACTTTTGTTTGGGGTATCATCACCCTGGCAATCCTGACAGCGGTTAACCTTTATCACGTTAAATGGTTTGGTCACATCGAATCCGTTATGGCGATTGCAAAGATTCTTGCGGTCATCACTTTCTGTATTTGTGCGATTGGTATCTGGCTTGGCTTCATCGGAGGAAACCTTCACCCGTTCACAGCAGAAGGTGGCTTCATCGGAAGCGGCGTCATTCTTGGCGGAGAAGGCAGCACGATGGAAAAACTCTTCCCTGCCGGCGGACTTATTATCATCACTTACATGATCTGGACTTTGGTTAACTTCCAGGGTTCTGAAATCGTTGGGTTATCTGCTGCTGAGACACAGGATCCTGCGACGAATGTACCTGCTGCTTGCAGAAAGGTTGCATTCCGTATCATTTTGAT
The DNA here is from genome assembly GCA_028693645.1 of Eubacteriales bacterium. Classification (GTDB taxonomy): domain Bacteria; phylum Bacillota; class Clostridia; order Peptostreptococcales; family Anaerovoracaceae; genus STD2-154. The sequence goes on from JAQUUY010000014.1 coordinate 13,104, forward strand.
TTACGTCATTCCTGTATTCCTTTTAACTCTTGTTGTTCCTTATGCCGAAGCAGGCCTTGATGAATCCATCTTTGCGGCAACACTTGGCGCATATGGACTCAAATGGGCAGCAGGACTGTTCACGATCGTTACTCTGATTGCGGCGTTCAGCTGTGCAAACTCCGGTTTCTACGGAACAGTTCGTGCACTTTACGGCCTTTCGGTTGAAGGCATGGCTCCCAAAGGCTTATCGACACTCAACCGTTTCAGTGTTCCGCAGAATGCAACATTGTTCACCATCATTCCGATTTGGGTGGTATTCCTTCTCGGATTTGCTTCAGACGTCATGGGACTCTGGGGTGATGAAGGTCTTCCTCTCTATGCAAACCTCCTCGGAATCTCCGGTTTCACCGGAACTCTCTGTTGGGTAGGCATCATTGTTTCCCAGATTCTTTTCAGAAAGAAACTGAAACAAAGAGGATACAATGCAGAAGAAGTATTGACGGTAAAAGCCAGATGGTATCCCGGTCTTGCTTATTTCTCAATCATTTTACAGATTGGTGCTATGGTTCTCTTGGTATTTGAAGCTATGGCGACATTTATCATTTCAATCACCATCATCATTGTACCTATCGTTGTATATTTGATCCAAAAGAGCAGAGGCAAAATCAGAACCACTGCGGTTCTTGGATCTGACGAAGTTCTCTTCGACGAGAAATTCCCAGGAAATAAGAATTAATTAACGTCTCGAATCAACAAACAAACAATTTCTAACAAGCTCTCGCTTTGCGAGAGCTTGTTTTTCGCTTGATGGGAGCATTGCAGAGCAACCATACAGCAAAGAAATGATGGCAAAGGAGCAAATCTGTTATTGATTATTGTCAGAAAATTAGATAAAATCAATATATGTTTTTATGCAATATTGCCGCATTTGTTTCAAAATACAAAATAGGGAGGTATGTGTCTTATGAATGATGGTACGAATGGCGCCAAGATGGATGTTGGTGAAGTTGGCCTCAAGAAACACGAAATGAAAGTTTTGACGGTCGTATTCATGATTTTCTGTTTGTGCGCTGCCGGTGCGTACGGAATCGAAGAAATGATTCCTGAATCCGGTCCCGGTCTAACTTTGATTATGCTAATCGTACTCCCGTTTATCTGGAGCACCCCGCTTGGGTTGGTCGCTGCTGAGTTGGGTTCTGCCCGGCCGCAGGAAGGCGGTTATTACAAATGGGTTCAGGAGGCTCTGGGGGAATTCTGGGGTTTTCAAGCAGGTTGGTGGAGAACGATATCTATTTACATCGACAATACCCTCTATGTCATTTTGGCCGGCGGCTATTTGGCCGATGAATTTGGCTTTGGCTGGGGTCCGGAGTTTGCGACAAAGGCCGCAATTATTTTGATTTTTACTTATATTAATATTCGAGGAGTCAAAGATGTTGGTATTGTCTCCACCGTACTTTCGATTTTAGTAATTATTGCGTTTGCGATGGTCGCGATTTGCGGGTTTATGAATTGGCAGCAGAATCCTTTTATACCCTTTACCGCCGACGGCGATATTTTGGGTATGTCCGGTATCCCCTTTGCTGATTGGGTCTATTACATCGGTATGGGTATTGCTATCGGTATGTGGATGTATTCGGGTTATGAATCCATGTCTACTGTGGCAGGAGAAATCTCAAATCCACAAGTCATTCCGAAAGCGACATTGATTACGATGCCTTTAATCATGTGTGTTTACATCTTCCCAACGATGGGTGGTTTGGCTGCAATCGGCAACTGGGACAGTTGGGGAACGGAAGGCGATGTCATCGGCTACGTTGACGTTGTAACGCAATACTGGGGACCTGCGTTTGGCTTGTTCTTTGTCATCGTTGCTGTCTTAGCGCAGTGCTCTATTTACAACACGTATATTGCTTCCGGTTCGCGCGGGTTTTTCGCTTTGGCAGAAGATCACCTTGCGCCCCCGGTTCTTGTGAAATGCGACAAAAAACATGGTGTTCCTTATGTAGCGGTCTTATCGGTTGCTGCTACCAACTTGATTTTGTGCATGGTTGCGTTTGAAGTCATAGTAGTTGTTGATGTATTCCTTTTGATTTCGGCATACATCATGATCTTTATTTCTGCCATGATTCTTCGAAAAAGGATTCCGAAAGAGGACTATAAGTTTAAGATACCCGGAGGGTTTGGGTTCCTTTGCTTGATTTGCATTGTCCCTATGTTCGTCGCATTCGTTGCCTTCTTTATCAACGGGACGAATTATTTTATCGGCGGAATGCTGGGCATCGTGTCCGGGCCAATCCTCTACATTATTTGGAGAAAGATGTATGGTGGCCTCACGAAAAAAGATCCGATTGCCTTTCCGACGAATCCGAAAACAGGTCTTGCCGTTGGAGATCTTCGGAGAATGGCATTCATGTTCTTCGTTCTGAGCATCATGGGAACAATTGGTTCCGCATTCCTGCCTTGGTTTGAAGGCGACTGGGGCAATGATTATTATTTTGAAGAATACGGGATTGAAGGCTTGTTTGATACCATGATGACCGGCATCTTTGTCGCGACCGGCATTGGATTCGTTATAGGAATTGTATTGTTCCTTGTTGCTGCAAAGGTCGAACCAAAGAGAATAAAAGCTTAGAAGCTCTTGTGCATTAGAACGTCAATGAAATAGAGAACGAACAAAAACTTCTAAATGCGGCGGCCGGATGGTCGCCGCATTTAGTTACACAGGAATTTTTTGGGGATAAAAAAGGGAATCTCTGTACGGCGCGGTTCGCGTGAGGTATAATGAAAAACGGTTCCATCACAAATAGATGGAACAATTAAGGCCTCAATCGAGGAGATAGAAGGAATCATGAGAATCTTAACAATCATGGAATGGCTTTTATATATTGTCGCAGTACCGCTTTTTGCGGGCTTCTTTTCAGGTATCGAACGCATCCTTCGAAGCAAACTAAAGCGACAGAAAAAACTCTCTGATCTTTTTCAGCCCTTTCGCGATTTGGTGGGATTAATCAAATTAAGGCCAATCGTGGAAGAACGCAATTTTCTTTATTGTGTGTTGGTATATACTGTTTGCATGGCGGTTGCAGGAGGCATCTTATTTACAAGAGCGAATTTCTGCGCGGCGATAGTCTTCTTTCTCTTAGGAAATATGGCGTATGCAGCAGGCTTTTGGTTTTCGGCCAAAGAGGCAAGCACGGAAAAGAAACGAACACTGTTTGAACGGGAAGGGGAAAAAGAATTGCTTCGTACCGGCGCTTCCGTTCTTTTATTCTCTATGGTTTCTTTTGCCTTTTATTTGGTAGTTGGATTTTCGGCAGGGAAAGGAAGTTTTGAGATTGCGGATCTTCTTGCAAGTGAACAGATCCCGGCTTTGCTTTTCCCGGTACTCCTCTTGGCTTTGCTCCTATACGGGATTGCAGTGAGAAGAAAAGGTTATGTCGATGATACGATGATTGATGCCTACACCGGAAAGAATCTGGCGTTTCTTGAAATTGGGCGTTGGTATGAGTCAACAATCTTCTTTGGAATCGTCTTTTTGTTCCACTTTTCGGGAACTTCGCTTACGGCAGTGATTGGTTTGCTCGTCATTCTTCTTGTTGAAGCTCTACGAGTTCTGCTTATCCCTTCTATTGCAAAATTCAGCAACCGCATGGTCGTCATGGCGTTTTCGCTGATCGTTTTGCTCCTCTGTCTATTGAACATCATGATAGTACTCTAAAAGCAAATTGATGGAATGACAGAAATAAAAAAGGAGAATAAAAAAAGAGCCTGTTGGCTCTTTCTTTTTAGCGTGCGATTAGCCGCGTTCGATAATAGGAACGTAGGACTGTTTCGGTTGAACATTGATGTATGCGGGACGCATCAGTTTGCCTCCGGCAACGAGCTCTTCGATGCGATGTGCGCACCAACCGGCAATTCTTGAAGCAGCAAAGAGCGGTGTCGCGATATCCATTGGAATATTCAGTGCACTGTAGACAAAACCGGAGTAAAGGTCAACATTGGCCGGGAAGGGTTTGCTGATTCCTTTGACTTCGCGAAACAGTTCGGAGCCCCTGTTTTCGATGTAGTCGTAGACCATGAATTCATCAAGTAAGCCTTGCTCGGTTGCAAGTTTTTTGGCTAAATCTTTTAACAAAGTAGCACGCGGATCAGAAAGCGTATAGACTGCGTGTCCGAGTCCATAAATCAAGCCGGAGCGATCAAACGCCTCGCCCTTTAAAAGTCGAAGCAAATACTTTTCGACTTCCTTTTCATTCGTGATATCCTTCACATTTCCTTTTAGATCTTCCATCATCCCGAGAACTTCGACGTTTGCTCCGCCGTGTTTAGGACCCTTTAAGGAACCAACCGCTGCGGAGATTGCCGAGTAGGTGTCAGTTCCGGAGGAGGAGACAAGGTGCGTCGTAAAAGAAGAATTGTTACCGCCACCATGCTCGGCGTGTAATATCATGCAAAGGTCTAAAATCTTTGCTTCAAGGTCTGAATATTCTCCGGTAGGACGAATCATGCGAAGGATGTTCTCTGCTGTGGAACGATCCGGTGCAGGATAATGGAGATGAAGACTTTCGTTATGATAATGCGCACGTTTTGCTTGGAATCCATAGGCGATGAGAGAAGGGAAATACCCAATCAAGTCAATGGATTGTCTCAAGACATTGGGAATGGAAACATCATCGGCGTTTTCGTCATAAGAATAGAGGGCAAGAACACTTCTTGCGAGCTTGTTCATGACGTTGTTGCTTGGAGCAACCAGAATCATATCGCGCGCAAAACCCATGGGGAGTTCTCTCC
>JAQUUY010000014.1:17979-21672 GCA_028693645.1 Eubacteriales bacterium
GAAACATCATCGGCGTTTTCGTCATAAGAATAGAGGGCAAGAACACTTCTTGCGAGCTTGTTCATGACGTTGTTGCTTGGAGCAACCAGAATCATATCGCGCGCAAAACCCATGGGGAGTTCTCTCCTGGCGGCTAAGGTCGCGGTGAAATCACAAAGCTCGTTTTTTGTGGGCAACGAACCAAAAAGCAGAAGGTAGCAAGTTTCTTCAAAGCCGAAGCGGTTTTCGCGAATGCAATTTTTCACGAGATCTTCGACATCGACACCGCGATAATAAAGTTTGCCTTCGATTGCGACTTTTTCATTTTGTTCATTTGTCTTGTAACCCCGAACTTCACCTACTTTGGTTAATCCGACAACGACGCCGGTGCCGTTTGCATTACGAAGTCCGCGTTTGACGTCAAACTTCGAATAAAAAGCAGAATCGATGCCATTGTTTTTTATTACTTCAGAGGACATTGCAGCAAGATATTTTGCTTCCTGCTTGGAACCCCTGACGTTTAATTCGTTGTTCGTGGGGCAATCAAGGCTGTCGAGACCGACCTTGTGTTCACCCGCGGAACCGCTGTTGTCTTTTGACGCGGAAGTTACGCGGCGTTTGACAACATTTTCTTTACTGAGTCCGTGTTTGTTCATCTTTGAGTAATGTCCTCCTGTTGCTATTTAAAAAGGTGACGCTACAGTCTATTTGCAGCATCACCGAAGAGTCACAAAATAAGTAGCACAACAAATTTGCGCACTCTGAGCTCTCCGTTGCTTGCGAGATTAGCTGACGGGTTAGGAATAGAGATACCCTTCCGATTGTGTTCGGATTCACCCCAAATGCTTGGTTCTCCCGCTCCGAAAAATCCGGATTCAGCGCCCAAATTGTTACGAGAATTATATATTAGTTCTATATAAAAGACAATAGGGCTGAAAAAATATTTAAGGAGCAAAACGCAGAAGCCTTTGCTTCCAAGGAGAAGAAAGAAGAACGTGTGTTCTTGTATTTGCAAAAATGATGTGTTATAATGAAACAAAATAGAATGAGTTCGAGCAGTAATCTGCGAGGTGAAAAATGTTTAAAATCGTATCTGATTATAAATTAATGGGGGATCAGCCGCAAGCGGTCGAACAACTTGTGCGAGGGATAAAAAACGGGGAAAAGCATCAGACACTCCTTGGTGTTACAGGGTCAGGAAAAACCTTTACCATGGCGAATGTAATCGAACAGGTGCAAAAACCGACTCTCATTATTTCTCACAATAAGACACTTGCCGCACAGCTTTGCGGAGAATTCAAAGAGTTCTTCCCTGAGAATGCGGTCGAATATTTTGTCAGCTATTATGATTATTATCAACCCGAAGCCTACCTGCCTTCGTCAGACACCTACATTGAAAAAGATTCAGACATCAATGATGAGATAGATAAACTGAGGCATTCCGCGACGGCCGCCTTGTCGGAACGGCGAGATGTCATCATAGTGGCGAGCGTTTCGTGTATCTACGGATTGGGAAGCCCAATGGATTATGAAAACCAAGTGCTTTCTCTGCGCCCCGGAATGACAAAAGATCGAAATGAAATTCTGCACAAGCTTGTAGATATTCAATATAATCGGAATGATTTGAACTTTATTCGGGGAATGTTCCGTGTGAGAGGAGATGTCATCGATGTCTTTCCCGCAGGGGCAGAGCAGGCGATTCGTATCGAACTTTTCGGGGATGAAATCGAAACAATTAAGGAATTCAATCCGCTCACCGGAGAAATTTTGGGTCTGAGAAATCATGTCTCTATTTTCCCTGCTTCGCATTATGTGACTTCGCAAGAAAACATGAAGCACGCGGCGCAAGGCATTGAGGCGGAACTGGAGGAGAGACTGGCTTGGTTCAAATCAAAGGGAATGCTGCTTGAAGCACAACGAATTGAGCAGAGAACGCGTTACGATCTTGAACTCCTGCGAGAAATCGGGAGCTGCAAAGGAATAGAAAATTATTCAAGACACATCAACGGCCTCCCACCCGGAAGCCGTCCCTATACCTTGATTGATTATTTCCCCGATGATTTTTTGATTATTGTGGATGAGTCGCACGTCATGCTGCCTCAGCTTCGTGGAATGTGGGCCGGAGACCGTTCTCGAAAGACCAACCTCGTGGAGTATGGATTCCGTCTTCCCTCTGCTTTGGATAATCGGCCGCTTGATTTTGCGGAATTCGAAAGCCTCGTAAATCAGATTGTTTATGTTAGTGCAACGCCGAGCGCGTACGAAAAGGAAAAAAGCGGTGGCATTGTGGCTGAGCAGGTCATCAGACCGACCGGCCTTCTGGATCCGGTAATCGAGGTGCGAAAAACAGAGGGGCAGATTGACGATTTGATTGCCGAAATCAACCGGATTACGGAAAAGAACGAACGTGTTTTGGTGACGACATTGACGAAGAAAATGTCAGAGAGCCTCACTGATTATTTAAAAAACGTGGGGATCAAGGTGCGGTATTTGCACTCGGAAATCGAGACTCTCGAGAGAATGGAAATTCTGCGTGATCTGCGCCTGGGTGTATTTGATGTATTGGTGGGCATCAATCTTTTGCGTGAAGGATTGGATTTGCCGGAGGTTTCTTTGGTTGCAATTCTTGACGCCGACAAGCAAGGTTTTCTTCGTACCGAAACATCCCTGATTCAGACAATCGGTAGAGCAGCGAGAAATTCAGAGGGCAAGGTCATCATGTATGCTGACGGCATTAGTGAAGCGATGCGAGCGGCAATTTCCGAAACAGAACGCAGAAGAACTGTGCAAAAAGAGTATAATGACAAACATGGAATCACTCCGACGACCATACAAAAATCAATACGTGCCATTATTGAAGCGACGAAGGTGGCAGAGGAAACGGCGGAGTATTACCACGGTAGAAGTCCTCTTGAATTGACGAAAAATGAGCTTGCTGATTATATCAAATTACTTGAAAAGGAAATGAAACAAGCTGCCTTGGATCTGCAATTTGAAAGAGCGGCAGAATTAAGGGATCGCATTTTTGAATACAAACTAAGAAAATGAGCTCGCGGCGTATGCTTTTGGGCAGGTTGAGCGGGATTAGAAAAAGATCGATTGGAAAAGGAGTGTTTGAATTAGTATGGCAAACAGCATTGTAATAAAAGGTGCCAAAGAGCACAATTTAAAGAATATAAGCATTGAGATTCCTCGAGACAAGATGGTCGTTTTGACAGGATTGTCCGGCTCGGGGAAGTCTTCTCTTGCCTTTGATACGATTTATGCAGAGGGCCAACGGCGTTATGTCGAAAGCTTGTCTTCTTATGCCAGACAATTTCTCGGACAGATGGAAAAACCGGATGTCGAATATATCGAGGGACTTTCTCCCGCGATTTCAATTGATCAAAAGACGACCAGCAAAAATCCTCGTTCCACGGTAGGCACGGTTACGGAGATTTATGATTACCTAAGACTTCTGTACGCGAGAATCGGAATCCCGCATTGCCCTGTTTGCGGCAAGGAAATCAAGAGCCAGAGTGTGGACCAGATTGTTGATCACCTGATGGATCTTCCCGAAAAAACAAGACTTACCATCCTTGCTCCGGTAGTCAGTGAACGCAAAGGTGAGCATGAAAAAATCATCGAACGCATTCGCAAAGAAGGCTTTACTCGAGCGCAGATTGATGGAGAGATAGTTGACTTGGCTGAAGGGGATATCAAACTCGAAAAAAC
>JAQUUY010000115.1 GCA_028693645.1 Eubacteriales bacterium
TCGTATTCCTTATCCAATACAGCAATCGCATTTTGAATCGCTTCAAACTGCAGGCTACAATCATGGAGTCTTTCTTCCAGCGTTTTACATTCCAGTTCTTTTTCTTCGATTATTCGAAGCAAATTCTGCCGGCGTGCAACAGCCCCGACAAAAGAAGCCGGTCCTTCCGGTACGCTGTGTCCTTCAATCATTCCATTTTTGAAATAGCCGTCAGCGCTTAAAATTAATCCTGCGTTTTCTGCATAATTCTCATGGATATTATCTAAAATTTGCGCCACAACCGCGTTCAGCTCGGAGTCTGCCTCTCCCGGCACCAATTTATCGAACCCTGTATGAACAGCAGGATCTGCCCAAATCAGCGTATCTGATAAATACTGCAGTTCGACTTTTGCTTTTTCATAGTCTTTATTCGGTACAACAAGAGCATCAAGCAGCCCCGCGTCCAATAACTGTTCTTCCAACAATGCCTGTTCTTCTTCTGTTAACCCGCTGCGGAATTCAATTGCCTCATATAACGGCAAGCAGAAAATCCCTTTCGCTCGAAGAATTTCTCTTGCTTTCACGACCTTCTGTCGTCTTACCGGAGCCGGGTCTTTCATCGTTTTCAGTTCATCTAATTCCCGCAGAGCATTTTTGTGTTGTTCCTGCAGCTCCTGTCGGCAATTCCTGCTTTCTATCTTTGCAGTCGTCAATCGTCTGCTTTTGCTGCCATAAATACTGTCAATAATCTTTTTGACTTCGCCCAGATCTTTAGCGCCTTCGTAGTTCATCACACAAGACACGAGCTTTTCCAGCTCTTCTTTTGCTATAATCAGTTCCCGGTATTTGGCGGTCAGACCATAAAATGCTTCAATAATGCTGTCTCTGCACTGCATTTCCATGCTTTCTGCGGTTTTAAGCAGTACTGCACATTTCTCCTGATTTACGGACAGTGCGCTCAGTTCTTCCTCTAAACGGCTCCAACTATTTTCTGCCTGCGCTGCCTCAATCAGGGCTTTTAGCCCCTTCTCAACAGCCGCCGCATATTCTTTTAATGCGTTTTTAATACGAGCAAATTCGCTTCGCACGGATTCCTGACTGATCGCCTCTTTGACGGCACCATGTTCTTCAAATTGCAGTGATTCGTTAATTGCTTCCAGTTCTTGCTGCATCTTTCTGATTTCATGCTGATAGCCTGCGGTCAGATTTTTGTATTCTCTTTGCTTTGCGTCGTATATACGGATTTGATCCCGGCGGTCTTCCATCTTCTCCGCTAAAGCTTTTGCTTCTGTTTCTGATTCTTCCTTTCTCTTTTTGCTATTGTTCAGTTTATCCACGGAAGCTTCCAGGTCATCGGCATCCAGCACTTCTTTTTCCTTTGTCAGTATTTCCATTGCATCCGAAAGCTGTTCGTTTTCAGTTTCCTTTGCGGTTTTTTTCTCTTGTTTCGTCTGTGAATCAGTCGTATGTGTATTTAATTTATTTTTGGACAAGTCTACCTGTTTTTTTGCCTCGACATAAGCATAGGCCTTCTTTGATAGCATATATCGATTATAATGGTCGTACTCTGTGCGGATACTTTGCACATCTTTCAGCGCTGACTTCAATGCATCCAGCCGCCCCTGGATATCATCCATCTTTTCCATCGCATCGACCATCGCGCGCAGGTCGTCGTCAGACAAGGTCTGCAAGGATTCATTCAATATTTCATATACCTTCGTAGGTTTAAAGTCCCTTGATAATTTAGGCGCTCTTACCTTGATCATCAGACGAATAAACTGATCATATTGTTCGATCCGCGGAAAACCAAATACATATTTGTTAACCGCTTCCATATACTCCGTCTGCGAATCAACGATCATGTTGTTTTCGCCTAAAATCTTTTTAAGATCCTGCTTTGCGTATGGTATCTTCTTGCTCCCAACCTCCTGATACAGATTTACATCCAGTCCAATCCTCTTGCCGTCCAATATAATAAATCCCCAAAACCCCATGGGCTTTCCTTTTTGGGCTCTTTGACCGATTCCGATGGTTTTATACTGCTCTGAATCTCCTTTTTTGAATTCAAGAAACAAATAGCCGGTTACGTCCTCTTTCTCACCGTTTCCAAGAAAATAGTACTCCATTTTTCTATCGCTTGATCCAAAAGGATCCAATCTGTTAGGACTCCTGTCTCCGTCCAATATAAAAGGAATAAAGCTTTGTGTTGTAATTGATTTTCCGGAGGCGTTCGCACCGCGCAAAAATAACTTTCCGTCTGAAAAAGCAAACGTTTCTTCATCGTACAGCCAGAAATTCACAAACCCCATTCGATTCATTCGCCAACGATTATTCATCTGCCGCCTCCTTGCTGTTGAAATCCTTCGGGTATCTTCCTGTAATTTTGCCCGCTGCCGGATGCAGCGTGATATCCTCTCCGCATTTTGAAAGGATCATCCAGTGTTCCATATAAGAAGAAACTTCCTCTACGGTCTTGCTCAACTCCATTTCCCGGTATTCTTTACTCCAGCCGGAATCATATTTTTTCTTGCACAAACCAATGATCTCCTTCAATTTTCGCTCATTTATTATGACACGCTCGTCATATTCTTTGACCAGGAGGCCGTCCTTAACGCGATCACGTATTTCTCCGCAGACAATTAAAGTTATTTCTGCAATCATGGCATCTCTCGGGTGTTTACCCCCAAAGCAATCGTCTTCTTCCATGACAAAAAACGCTGCATTTTTGTGAAGATGTAAATGCCCGCCAAGATTATCGTCCAGATTCTTTTGGACCCATTGTCTTTGGTTTTTGACATAAATGGAGTCCTGATCGTCATTTTCCGTCCAATACATCGCTGGTGCCGCTACTAATTGCCGATAGGCTCTGTTAATTCTAAAATGCCCTCTGTCTGTCTCCACTTCCTGTAATTGTTGTACTTCAAAATCGTTGTATGACAAAAATCCGGAAATGTCGTAATCAAAATTTGTTGCAAAATAGCGGGAAAGGCCTGTATTTTCATACAGCACCTCATGTTCAGTACCTGCGGAAAAGCTGTCACTTGAGCCTTCATACACATCAAGCATTCCTTTTTTCTCGGCAAATTGAAGCACGCGTATCAAAGATTTTCTCTGGACAAATTTTGTCCAGTCCACTTCCATATATTCTTTCAGCTGGACTTCTATCATGTCCACTAATTCTGATAATAAGAACTGCTCATTATCTTCTTTATCTTCGAGAAAAATCAATACTGCACTTAATATGCAATAGTCTCTGCTGTCTGCAAACTCACTGATTCCCATGAATGCTTCTGCGTGCGCCGGTATTTTCTCTATTTTCAGGATCCGTTCGTTATTGATCAGTCTCCACCCAAGTTGTTCTGTGACAAATCGCCGGTATTTCGCAATTTCGCGTTTTGTTTTGTTATATAGCTCTTTATCCGTGGCTTTATTGATCCAATAATTTTCAATTAAGGTTCTTACTTCATTCATGCTTATTCTCCTTAAATTCAAAGACATAAGCCGGCATTACCAGATCGCCGTCTTCGCATTTCAAAGTACATAACTCGTTTCCCTTTACGATCGTATATTCCTGCCCGTACTCCGTATGACCTTTTTTGGTGCTTGTGGTATTTGCCGCTGATATCCACCGCAATAATGTGATTCTTGTAACCTCAGATATACAGTCCTCTATGGCAGCGATCTCCAGTCGATTGTCTTTGATATATTTCATGACCATTCGCTTATCTTCCTCGACTTGCTGCAAATACATTGTTCTCTGAGCCAGTTTTTCCATCGATTTGTTTTCAAATCCTTCTTTGTCGATTCTCGGTCGATAGGTCCTGTTATGTGGTTTTAGTACATACTCGATTGGCTCTTCGTCATACGTGCTGCTGTTGATACTGTCAGTGGAACGTTCTCCGTTTACCTTGAAATGCTGTACGTTCTGTATCCCAAACACATGGGCCGCAAGCTTATGTGCTTCGTCTGTATTTTCGCAGTTCAAAAACAAAGTAATAAATTTTTGATAGTCGTCCTTCCTGCTGATTCCCCAATTCTGTAATTGCACAATCAGTGCTGCGTTCTGAATGATTTTTCGTATGATCTCATTGGTGATTTCCATCACCTGACTGCTCTCACTTGGGCGGCTGCCGTATGACACAAACCAATTCTTTAATGCCTTCCACTTGCCTCTTACGTTTTCATTGATGTTACTTTCTAATGCTTCCTTATGCTCCGAATTCGGATGCGGGATCTCTAACTCACTTTTGATTACCAGATCCAATACTTCGTCTTCCACTAAGGCGCTCACGCGCTTTAGTGTAGATTCGATTTTCGTCGAATTCATTTGCAGCTCTTGAATAAAATCCTTCAAATATGTTATGAACAGATCCTTATGCAAAATAAAATCAACGGATTTCAACACCTTATCCGCTCTGCCGGAATAGAATTCACGAAGATAATCCTGATGATTCTGGTTGAGACGCTTAAAATCTTCCTGTAGATTTCGCCACCAC
>JAQUUY010000002.1 GCA_028693645.1 Eubacteriales bacterium
ATAATGCAAAGAAGTATATCGAAGAAGGTAATTTCGGCGGCAAAGGCAGTGATGCACATCACGCAGCAGTCGTAGGAGATACCGTAGGCGATCCGTTCAAAGATACCTCCGGTCCTTCCATCAATATTCTTCTCAAGTTGATGACCATCGTTGCGGTTGTTTTCGGTCCCGTCTTCCTTGCATTCGGCGGATTGATGTAAGAACAAACTGCACAAAAATATAACTACAAATTCTAAAAGGCGGCCTCGTAAAGAGGCCGCCTTTCTTTGCGCTAAACTCGTTCCTTCTCTTTTTAAACAGTACAAATTGCAGATTTGTGATTTCCTTGCATGGCTTCACCAACTATTTGCTGCGCAAGCAGGGTGAGTTGACAACAGTTCCGACGGTAAAGTTATCTAAAATCAAGCCTAGCGAACACAAAAAGTATAACTTTCTGAAGGCGAAAAAAATAGAATTCTTTTGACAAAACTGAAACCCACTTATTCCAACCTTCCTGACTTCGCTTTTTCGCTCAAGCTTTTACTGCTCTTCGGGAAATTATCTAAAAGCACTATTCAAAAGGAAAAAAGGTATAACATTTTGGCAAAAGTTATACCTTTGGGTTGAAAATTATTGAAATTTAGATAACTTTGAAGCGAGAAAAAACACAGGCAGAAGACATTCGGATTGGAAACGTTTAAATTTCAATGTTTTCATCAATTCGCCCAAAAGCTTCGAAGGACGGGATTTGTGCAAGTTATCTAAAACCACCTTATATGAGGCCATTTTAGATAACTTTAAACAAAAGCTGGATAACAAAAACGCCAGTTCCCCTTCCCCATAGAAATCGTCCGAGTTCCACAAAATTTGAAGAACGAGAGATTCCAACGAAAATAGAAACTGGCGTTTAAATGAGCTTTACGCGAGTTATACATGGGCTAACGTTAGCTATGACGTGATCTGACGGCAGCCAAAATCAGAACTTATCTAAAATTTCTTGCTTGCTCAAATTCCAGTTTGATTTCTTCACTTGGTTCTTCTGTCATTAACGAAATAAACAGTATGAATACACAAGATACAACGAAGGCCGGGAACAACTCATAGATTCCGAATACTCCGCCCAAGGGTTTAAGAACAAGTTTCCAAAGGAAAACCATACCCGCACCGGAAAGCATTCCTGCAATCGCTCCGGCTCTGGTTGTTCTCTTCCAGAAAAGCGAAAACAACATGATCGGCCCAAAGGTCGCTCCAAAGCCCGCCCAAGCAAACGACACGACAGTAAAAATAACACTGTTTTCATCCATAGCGATGATCATGGCACATACCGCAATTACGACCAAGGTAATTCGAGAGACGTGCAGTACCGTCCTGTCAGTGGCTTCTTTTCTCATGATACCCTGATAGATACATTTTGAGAATGCACCGGCCGCAATGAGGAGATAAGAATCCGAAGAGCTTATCGTAGCAGCAAGGATACCGGCCATAACAAGGCCTGCAACAAGAGGAGCGAAGAAATTAGTTGAAAGCAAAATGAAAATGCCTTCCGCTCCTCCCTGCGTTCCAAATGCAGTCGGGTAAAGAGCTCTGCCTATGATTCCAATCGAAATCGCAGCACAGAGAGAAATGCCACACCAAATCACAGCGATACGTCTTGATAGTTTCAATTCGCTTGGATTTTTGATTGCCATAAATTTCATCAAGACCTGGGGCATTCCAAAATAACCAAGGCCCCAAGACATGGTTGATACAATCGTAAGCCCGACATAAGGCGAAGCTTCAGCAAAAAGCGGATCACCAAATTCACTGACCTGCTGTATTCCATCAACCATTTTCGGATTGGCGATTCCAAAGAAATCAAGGAAACCGGGGATTTGTTGGACGTTTGCGATGACCGCATCGATTCCTCCGGCAGTTGTCACTCCGACAAATAAAACTGCTACGAGAGAGAAAAACATGATAATTCCTTGCATGAAATCCGATGCGCTTTCTGCAAGAAAGCCTCCGATGAAAGTATACCCGATGACAAAGAGTGCTCCTGCAATCATCATGTATTGATACTTAATATCAAACAAGGTGCTAAACAGTTTCCCCACCGTTACGAAACAGCTTGCTGCATAAACCGTAAAGAACACGAGAATAAACAGGGCTGCAATTGTCATCAAAACTTTTTTGTTTTCTTTAAAGCGATTGCTGAAAAAATCCGGAATCGTAATAGAGTCGTTCGCGATTACGGTATAACCACGTAGTCTTCTTGATACAAACAACCAATTTAAATAGGTTCCAATCAAAAGACCGATTCCTGTCCATATTGCGTCGCTCAAGCCATACCAATAGGCAACACCCGGAAGTCCCATAAGCAACCATCCGCTCATATCGGAAGCTTCTGCTCCCATCGCCGTGACCCAAGGCCCAAGCGTTCTTCCTCCAATGAGATAATTCTCACTGCTTTCATTTGCGCGTCTTGCATAATGCAATCCAATCCCAACGACAACTGCGATGTAGCAGGACATTGAGATTAGAATTTGTGCTTTATCAGGCATTATTTTTGCTCCTTTTCTTTATTGAATGTCGTTATACTAATATTGCTTACACAAAACAGAGGATACCATAAAACGGTTCCTCTGTAAACCTTAGAATCCATGAATTGAGGCTGGCTCAGATTTTCTTTTCTCGTTCTTTCCATTCCCGAAGAGCGTTTAGTGCATCGGAAAAATCAAAATTCACAATATGCTTTTCCAGTAGTTCCGCAGTGCTTCCAAGGAAGGGCCCAAGGATTTTTTTTGAATCCTCAAACGCATCAATAACTGCCGTATCCTTATTCCTTAACATAAGTTCTATCTCTTTAAGTAAATCCTTGGCTTCCGCCGAATCCTTGTCAGACAGAAGATTGTTTAGGATAAAAGTTTCTACTTGCGGCAAGTTTTCATTTAAGTCGCTTATTAACCGGGTCAATTCTTGTGATAACACTTCAAGACTGTTTCTCAGCTGTTCGGGATCGTGCTCTGCTGCGCTGAACTTTTCGATTTCCGTTGCAAGAGAATGAATCCTTTCTGCACCGAGATTACCGGCAACTCCTTTCAAGGAGTGCACGGCCGCACGTAATCCCTTCTCGTCACTTCTTTCCAAGCAATCTGTAATCGTCTTGGCATCACTGTCATGACCTTCTGCAAAAAGTCTCAGCAACTTCAGATAAGCAACCGAATCTCCCTGCAAAATACGTAATCCCGCATTGACATCGAGGCCTGCGATTTTTTTCAGGTCAGCCACTGCTTCAGGCAAAACACCAGGTTCATTGCTATCAATCGTCTCTTTCTTCTCGGAAACCTGCGGGACTTTTGATTCATGCAGTTTTTTCTTTGGAGCGACCCACTTTACAATTGCACGAAATAATTCCTCCGGTTCAACCGGCTTTGGCAAGTGGTCGTTCATGCCCGCCTCAATCCAGCGTCTTCTGTCTTCTTCAAAAGCACTTGCGGTCATAGCCAAAATCGGCACGGTCTGGCCAACGGGGTTCTTTCGTATCTCCGTCGTTGCCGTTATGCCATCCATCACCGGCATTTGTATATCCATCAGTATCAAGTCGTAACGAACGGATTCTATGATAGCTACCGCTTCTTTTCCGTTGTCAACAACGCTAACAATCATTCCCACAGACTCAAGCAGCTGACAAGTCACTTCTTGGTTGATTGCATTGTCTTCCACAAGAAGCACCATAGCTCCTTTTCGAATGCTCAGTTGTTCCTCAAGTCCCTTTGAATCGATTGCCGGTAGCATACCCGGTATTTCGAGCAATAATTCCGCCAACACATCAAAGAGCGAAGATGGCGTCACCGGTTTAGACAATATATGTGCGATACCTGCTCGTTCCAACTCTTCCTTGGCAAGCTGATCTCCGTAAGCCGTAATCATCAACATAAGTGGTTGGCTTAATAAATCGAGTGAATGCATCATTAAGGCGGTATCAACACCGTCCATATCAGGCATTTTGAAATCCAGCAATATGATTCTATAAGGATCCCCTATTTTATCGGCTTCAGCAACTTGTTCAAGACCCGCTTTTCCGGTTTCAGCTATTTCAGGGCGAAACCTTATATCCGAGAGCATTTCAAACAATATCGTACTGTCCTCTTTTGAATCATCAATAATCAAAACTCTCATTCCCGCGAAGGATTTAAGATGAGCTGCATTCTGTGGAAGAAGACCCGAAATACCGAACGGGATTTCAACGAAGAACACACTACCCTTTCCTTCTTCACTTTCGGCACCAATTGTGCCTCCCATCAGTTCCGCCAAGCGCTTGCTGATGGAAAGACCGAGCCCTGTGCCCCCAAAGCGTCTGGTCGTCGATTCATCTGCCTGTTCAAAATCATTGAATAAGCGATCAATTTTTTCTTTTGCAATACCAATCCCTGTATCACTGACCTCAAAGCGAAGCATGACCTGGTTGTCCGTTTCACTCAACACACGTGCTGTCAGGGTGATTCCACCGCGTTCTGTAAACTTCGCCGCATTTCCAATCAAATTTAAGAGGATTTGACCAAAACGAATTCCATCGCCGCGAAGCATCAATGGAATATGATCGAGATCAACACGCAAGAATAGTTTTTTTGCTGCAATATCATCATCCATTATACTGCAGAGCTGATCAATCACTCTCGCGGGTTCAAAATCATTGATATTCAATGCAAGTTTACTTGCCTTAATTTTAGAAAGATCAAGGATATCATTTATGATGCTGAGCAGATGTCTTGCGGCACCCGCAAGCTTATCAATCTGTTCCGTTTGGCGACGGCTCAGCGGATCCCTTTTAATTAAATGGGCATAACCGATGATTGCATTGATGGGCGTTCTGATTTCGTGGCTCATATTGGAGAGGAACGCACTTTTCGCTTGATTCGCAGCTTCTGCCGTTTCTTTGGCAAGTTCAAGTTCTAAGGTTCTTGAAACGACCATGTCTTCAAGATTTAAGCGATAATCATCTAACTGCTGAGTAATATGGACTTTTTCGGTGATGTCCTGCACGGTTCCAAGCCCAACAAGGGGATTCCCTTCGCTGTCAAATTCAAATTCCGCTTTTTCTTCTACCCAAACAATTTCGCCCTTTGAAAGGAGTCTGTAACTGATATTAAATTCCTCTCCCCTTAATGCCCCATACCAAGCTCTTCCTACCATGTCACTGTCTTCCGAATACACACAAGCCATATAACTTTCGATGCTTTGCGGAAGGCCTTTTTTGATTCCAAAAATACGGTACACTTCATCGGACCAAATGAATTCATTTTTTCGGATATCAAGATACCAGTGTCCGGTTTTGGAAACAGATTGCGCTCGCTTTAAGAAATATTCGCTGCGCTGCAATTCTTCGGCAACTTTGATGCGATCCTTTGTAATAAAGGACATACCAAAATAGTTCGCAACCTGACAAAAGAAAGAGATCTCGTCGCTTTCCCAATGGCGTTCACTTTTTCGATAGGAAAAAGAAATCACTCCTCTGTTTCGGCCCGCGGATTCAAGTTTGCAAAGAAGCAAGGATTTTAAACCCGCAGGTCTCAACTCCTTTTCTTCGAAATCCCGTAGATGAATCTCCTTAATTGATTTTTTCACTATAATGTAGCGGTTGTTCTTAATTTGCCAAAATAGCTGTTGGTTTTCTTCCTCCCGCATACTCTGCCCCAAAACATGGATATTTTCGGTGGAATCAAATAAGTCGATACAATCTAAAACAGTTTGCTCTTCGTTATAGAGCCAAACGGAAACGCGTTCGATATCAACGGCCTTTCCAATCAGTTCTGTTACCGCTACCGCAAATGCATGGATATCGCCATTGATTCTCGATTCCATTTCCGTGATCTGTCTTATCACATCATTATGGACGCGCAAACGATCCGTTAATGCTTGTTTGTTGATTTCGGTCTGTTTTCGATCTGTAATGTCACGCACGACGGCAATGATATTGTCCTCAGAAGGTACTCTGCTCATTCTCGTTTCAAAATAGCGTGTCTCCCCTTCTGCTTTAAGGCTATATTCATAAATCGTAATTTCGTCCTTTTTCAAGTCCGCGATTGCATCTGCAAATTTTTCTGTGCTTTCTTTCGGAAGAACCTCAAAAATTGTTTTCCCAAGGAAAAATTCAGGAGGTACATGCAACAATTTTTCCTCTTTTGCTTCATATTCGAGGATTTTTCCCTTTGGATCAAGCACAAAAAAAAGATCCGGCAACACTTTGAACAGGGATCGGAGAAGAACTCCGCGCCTGTTTGCATAGGTTTCCGTCTTTTTTTGCGCCGTGATGTCTTGGAGCGTTCCTTCAATCCGTATCGTTTTTCCGTTTTCTTGGATTGGAGTTCCAATCGCTTGCAACCACTTGCTTTTATGATTAGAAGTTTCACGTTCTATTTCAATGGAATAACACGTACCTTTTTCGATTGCCTCTGCGAAGGTTTTCTCAAAAAGAGCGGATGACTCCGGCGTAAGACCCTTGCGAATCTCATCTAAAGAAATCACGTCACCAACAGGAAGGTCATGGAGTTCGAACATTTCATCGCTCCATTCCCCTTCCATGCTATCGAGATGAATAACCCAGCCCCCCACCTTTGCGGTCCGGCAAGCCATAGCCAGCAAGCGGTTTTCTTTCTTTAAATCTGAAACGCTTTTCTTTTCCTCGTTCAACGCTCTACCTTCTTTCTTTCTGTTCAAAGCAGATTTATGTCATAGCGTCCGTCTTTAAGTAAGCCTCGCCGTGGAAAGGGAAAGTGGTACTTCCTCGACCGCATCGCCCATAATCAACAAAATTCGTTCAAAGGCACAGCGTTCATCTTCGAATGCATCCACAATATCAGGATCAAAATGTAACCCCTTTTGAGAGAGGATATAATCGATTGCAGACTGAATGTTCCATGGTTTTTTATAGATTCGAACTCTTGTAAGGGCATCAAAAACATCTGCCAAGGCCATCAACCTCGCAGACAATGGTATTTCTGTGCCTTCGAGTCCATATGGATAACCGCTGCCATCCCATTTTTCATGGTGGTAAACTGCGATTAGCTCTGCTTCTTCGAGAAACGTTAACGACATCAGCTTCGTTTCACGGACCTTTCCCGCATTTGCCAAAATTGCTCGATTGATGGCTTCGCGAATCGCATTTCCTCCGATTTGGCAGTGCTTTTTCATGATTTCAAATTCTTCTTCGGTCAAGGCGGAAGGTTTTAAGAGGATTCTGTCGGGAATCCCTATTTTTCCGACATCATGAAGCGGGGCGGCTTTCACAATGCTCATAAGATAAGTATCACTGAGCCTCCCGGCATATTTGGGGTTCAATTGCAATCTCCTGCCGAGAAGCTCAACATAGGCCTGTGTGCGCAGAATATGATCTCCGGTATCGAAATCCCTAGTTTCCGTCAAACCGCTGATAACGCTCATTGATACATCTTGGACCAATTGATTTTCCTCAAAGCGTCGACTCACTTCTGCTTCTAACCAAGTGTTTTGATCTTTCAAAAAATCTCTTGCTTGTTTCAATTCGAGATGCACCCGTACACGTTCGACAACAATCGCCGGTCGAAAAGGTTTCGTAATATAATCAACAGCACCAAGATGAAAACCTTTTTCTTCATCAATAATGCTGTCAAGGGCAGTAATATATATTACAGGAATCTCTTTTGTTTTTGGATCTTGTCTGAGTTTGCTCAAAACCGCATAACCATCCATCCCCGGCATCACGATGTCGAGAAGAATCAATTCGGGGCGTGGTTCAATGTTTACCGCACGAAGCGCATCCTCGCCGGATTTGCAAGCTCTGACATGAAAAAAAGCGCCTAAGGTTTTACTGAGGACCGATAGGTTAATCGGTTCATCATCGACAATCAGAATGACAGGCTTTTCCATTTACACACCTCTTACTTTATGAAACCACTGCCAATATAAAAGAAGGCATCCTTTGTCGGAGATGCGCATATCCCTTCCTGCAAGTCGTTGTTATTAAGAAATATTACAAAATATTATTCCCGTTTTTATACTGTTTAAACGAGAAAGAGGTCTTGGATTTTTCCTTTTTTTTGAAACCCACAAAAATATTTTATTGTTTTCTGTTTCTGATTATCTTTAGTATCGGCTTTTCAATCAAGCCGTAGAGTCCTTCTGTAAAGACCTGATACGCTTTTGCAACAGGTGCCCGTGACAACAGCCAGACAGATGCGAGCGCCAACAGCGCAAGGACAATGTAGGTAGGGGCATTACTCGCATGAAATTGAGACATATCTTTGATCAAATAACGTATGATGATATGAAAAACGTAAACCGGCATGGTGTTTTGACCGATTTTTGTTAAAAAAGTCTTCTTTGATGGTAGCAGATTAATAAAGACAAAGATCCAAAGCAGCGCCAACACAGACAGGAAAATACGGACTGCGATTCCCTCAAGATCAGAAAGGCCCGAAGACGCATACGAATATTTCATATACCAATTTGACAGATTCCATGGTCGGTAAAAAGAAAGTGCGGCAGTCGTAACGACAACTACTGCGAATACAATTCCTCCAATCCATTTAGGAATCTTGCGGATACGTTCAATGTGTTCTTTTTGGCAAAAGTACCCAAGCATAAAAAACGGAAGAAAGCCAAAGGTTCTCGCAAGGGACAAGCGCTCATCAAGAAAAGAAACACAGCCGGAAAGCAGCGATACAAAAACCGTGATTGGCAAGATCCACTTTATTTTCACCAAGGTCGCCAACGAGATACGATAATAAAATAAAGTCAGAAGAAACCAAAGAGCCATCGTCGGATTAAAAAGATCAAACGTAGCATTGCCGAAAACAAGACAACGTACAAAATACATAAGCGGCATCAACATAAGATAAGGAAACAATAAGGTTTTAAATGCGGTATCTCTGCATTTAATGACATTCTTTGAAAAAAAGCCGGAAGCAAAAAGAAAGCCCTGCATAATAAAAGAAAAGGATGCGATATACACAGCACCTTCAAAGGAATTCACATGAAAAATAGTGCCGACACGATAATAATGAGCCAGCACTACTGAAAAAACGAGAACCGCTTTCATGTTATCAAATAAATAGTCACGTTCCTTGGGAACGCAAAGTTGTTCTTGCAAATGATCATCTCCCCTATTGTCTATTTCTTGCTTTTAGTTTATCACAAGCATCTGTTTACAGTCAATCAGGGAGAATATCTCTTATCTTTCGCAGTTACAGCTGATATTTCCGGCTATGATTTCTTTCCAATCGCCAATCACATCATGTGTCCAACAATCATCTGCGCCTGCCGCTTCTCTCATCGTAAGAGCAAAGATATAGGAAAGTTCCTCTACCGTAGCGCCTGCATCCAGAGCCCCTTTAAAGTGTTTTAACACGCAGGGTTTGCTTCGTCCTTTGATGGAAAGGGCAAAGCAGATGAATTGAAATGTTTTTTCGTCAATCGGCATTTTTTCTTTATAAAGGGCATCGATTTCATCGAGTTTCGCGGTAAACTCAGGGAAAAATTCTTCAAGCATTCTCATTGTTACTTACCTCCAAGTTTCTCTAAAAAAGGTTTGATTTCGGATGGTTTTAATAGTTTACCGGCAGAAACAGCCCGTCCGGAAACGACAAGCGCCGGTGTTACCATGACACCGTAGGCCGCAATCTGTGCAAAATCCGTGACGTGCTCAATTTCAAGATCAAGACCAAGTTCTTTCATCGCCAGTTTTGTATTCTCTTCTAATTCGTTGCATTTTTTACAGCCTGATCCGAGGACTTTAATTACTGCTTCTGTTTTTTTTTCTTCCATAATGATTAACTCCTTTGCAGAAATAAACAAGCTTTCGACATATTGATGTTTGTCTATATGATAACTGCTGTCAGAATTACTTGTCAATCATTCTTTTTCTACAAAACCTTGCTTCTCAATCTGATATTTTTTATCTTTCATAGATAACATCGTATACGCGATTTTCCCCTGTTCGTCATAGCGATGATAAATCATCAATTTTGATTGTTCGGCACCTTCTTCGGAAACAATCGTCACTCCCCCACAAAAATCCGTCATGTCCGGAAAAGATGCACTGCTCAAAGTCCCACTTTCATTGTTTATCACGAAAAGCGTATTTTTATAACGCGAAACGGCCTCTGCTCTTCCGTCTTTTGATCCATCCAAAATAGTAAGGCGTTCAACCAAGCTCGGGCGGTCATCAACTTCACCAAAGACCTCTAAAACATGAATATCAGATGAATTATAACTGCTTGACCTCGCTGCAAGAGCGACAATGATTTCATCTTTTCCGTCACCAGAAAGATCGGCTGCCAAAACATCCGGCGTATTGTAGCCATCAAATTTTTTGGAAACATAATCTCCGTTTCCAAAATAAAATTCATAGAATGAGAAGGACGTATTTTTTTTGTCCTCTGCTTCATAATAACTTAGCACTATCTTATCATCATTCGTTCCAATCCCATCAAGATCTATATTTTCAAGTTCTTTAATCATCTCGCTGCTAAGACCGTTCGCATTCGAATAATGGGGTTTCCCGCTGCCGCTACAGGCGGTTAAGGACAGCAAAGAAAATGAGAGAGTTATTATTAAAATAATTTTTGTTTTTCCGGCATAGCTCCAGCTGCTTCGACTTTTCATTTTATAAATCCACCTTTCTAAGGGTTACAAATTTTGCATGGGATATAAGCCTCTTCTATCGCATCTTCTCTGTTTTTAAAATAAACAGCACGTCGATCGGCCACTTTCGATCCTGCTTCGCAGCTCATCGAATGAAACTTCTTACTTTCGGAATTTCCGACAAAAAGTGCTTCTTTTTCCGAAACATAATTTCCGGGATTTATAGCACCTCCACTGGTAGTGATGGGAATGCTGATTGCCGCATCAGTTGTCGAACCAAACGCTCCGGCATCAGCGACCGTCAGAGGTACGTCCGCATTAAATCTATACGCTTCGCTACCTAACGTCATTACGATGTCGCCCGCACGAAAGGTTCCGTAAACGGAAGACCCTCTCCCTAACAAGCGTTCGATTACAGCCATATTGGGAAGAAGATAGGGATTATTAATTCCTGCTGAGATAATAGAAGCTTCCGGCCTCACAACATCAAGAAATTCTTGCGAAGTAGCTGTTCTAGAACCATGATGGCCCACTTTTAGCACGTCAATATCCGAAAACATCGCAAGATTGTTTTTTTCTACGGTGGTTTCAAGATCCCCCATAAATAGTATTTGTGTCTGGAAATGATCAAGCATACTTACTATGCTGTTTTCGTTTGAAAACGAGTAGCTTCCCTCCATCGGAAGGATTTTGTAAACAGCGCCTCCCCCTATATCAATCGCCTCATCGGTAACGTTCGAATAGATGCAATCCGGTTCCAATGCTACGGCGTTAGCGTAATCCAAATAATAGGGAGCAGAAGCGCTATTTCCGTTATCGATGACACGATCGACCTGATAAAGATGAAAGACTGCCGGGAACCCTCCGATGTGGTCTTCGTGTTCATGAGTCGCCACAACAAGGTCAAGTGCACCGTTTACGAACGGGTGAATATAATTGACGACTTTTGCTGCACTTTCGGTACTCCCCGCATCAATTAGAATCTCATAATCATTATAGTCAATGAGGATTGCATCGCCTTGTCCGACATTGATGAAATGGACACTCAAAGCGCCGCTTGTCGTACCTGTTTCCGGTATTTTCGTATTTACGTATACTGTTTTTTGCGAATCATTCCAAGTAACATCAGCGCCAAAGGCAGAAAGAACCGCCCTGATCGGCAAAAACGTTCTTCCGTCTCTAATTTGTGCTACGGTGTCATTTTCAATCATTTCGTCATTTTTATAAATATATTTTTGTCCAATCGGCGTTTTTACAGTGATTCCGTAAAATTCCGCAATCGCTGTTTTATTTTCCGAATCCCAAGATACCGTGGCTCCGAAATCTTCCATCGTTTTACGAAAAGGTACCTGCATCCTGTTTGCCTGATCGATAAAAGGCAATCCCGAACTCTGATCATAAGAAACAGTGCTTCCGTCGATGGCAATCATCGGATCGTTTGCAAAGGCTTGAGTCCTTGGTATCGCTGCACAAATCAGAATTATGGCTATTATGATGGTGATTTTTTTTGGTCTCATCTTTTTTTCTCCTGTACTAAATATCGCTTCTCATATTATACACAAATTATGGGGAAACTGAACTCATTTCCGTAAATACGGATTTTACTTTTGATTCGTTTGTATCTCAATCACTGCAACGTTATTCACCGATGCATAAAATTGTTTCTCAAGTCATGTATTGATTGACTTTTCTGTCTAATCTACCTATAATTATTGTAGTACTTAATTATAACACTATTATTATTTTTATTGTTTCGCAGCCAATTGCTGCGACCGGACTTTGAAAAATCAATATAGGAGCCATAGGGGAACGGTTTTTGTGTTTATTTTGATGTCAGGGCATTCTTTTATCAACGGTCTTGTGTTTTCGTGGGTACGGCAGCGCAAACAGTGATGGAGATTCGCCGGATATTTGTTTCATCTCTCACTTGTGAGGATTGATTTATCTTATGTCTTTTCCCGCTATTGTTATTTCTATCATTATTTGTTTCTATTTGTTTCTATCCGCCCAACTATGGTTTTCATCTTTGATTTTTTATAGCTCCCGATCATCATTTACTAAACGGAGTTACGGTATATGGTTATTAAAGGAGGAAAAAAATGGGTAAAAGAATCCCTATGTGGCAGATTCTATTAGTATTTCTGGTATTGATGCTGAGTTTGATTTGGACAATACTCAAAACGGGCGGATATGTGCACATGGCTTTAGTTATTTCCGCTGTATTTGCTACAATTATCGCAGTCGTAAACGGTTTCAAATGGTCTTATATTGAAAAAGGAATTATTAATAACATCGGAAGATCGATGCAAGCGATCCTTATTCTTCTTTGCATCGGTATGCTGATTGGCACATGGATTGCCGGCGGTGTAGTCCCTGCATTGATTTATTACGGCTTGATGATTTTAAGCCCCGGAATTTTCTTAGTTGCAACTTGCCTTATCTGCTCCGTCGTTTCCTTGGCAACAGGAAGCTCTTGGACAACAGCAGGTACTGTCGGTATCGCATTAATCGGCGTCGGTGCCGGTCTTGGCGTTCCCATTGAAATGGCGGCAGGCGCCATCATCTCCGGAGCCTATTTTGGCGACAAGATGTCTCCTCTTTCCGACACTACCAACCTTGCACCTGCAATGGCAGGGTCTACCCTGTTTGACCATGTAAGACACATGATTTTAACAACAGGACCCTCCCTTGTTATCTCTTTGATTCTTTTCGGAATTTTAGGAATGAAATTCAGTGGTGACGCCGATATGAGTCAGGTCGAAGCTTTGATGTCCACGATGTCAGATAACTTCTACATCTCACCGATTCTTATCATTCCGCCGCTCCTTGTCATTGCTATGGTAGTCTTTAAAGTACCTGCACTTCCCGGACTCTTTGGCGGCGTAGTGCTTGGCGCACTTTGTGCTCTTATTTTCCAAGGTGCCAACATCGGCGAACTTGCTACCATCATCACCTATGATGGCTTCGTGTCCGAAACCGGTAACGAATTCGTAGACGCGCTTCTTACCAGAGGCGGATTCTCCAGCATGTACTATACTGTAGGTCTGATTATCTGTGCGATGTGCATCGGCGGTGTTTTGGATTCGACCAATATGCTTAAGAGCATTTGCGAGCAACTTCTCAAGCTCTCAAAGGGCACCGGTTCTCTTGTTTTAATCACAATCGTTACCTGTATTATCACAAATATTGCTGCTTCGGATCAGTATCTTTCCATCGTTCTTCCGGGCAGAATGTACAAAGAAGCTTATGAAGACAGGCATTTAAAAAACAAGAACCTTTCCCGTGTCTTAGAAGATGCCGGAACCCTGACTTCTCCACTTGTTCCTTGGAACACCTGCGGTACTTATCAGGCAACGACTCTTGGAGTAGCAACAACAGCTTATCTGCCCTATTGCTTCTTGAATCTCATCAACCCGTTTGTTTCTCTCTTTTATGGATTCACAGGAATCACCATGGAAAAGATGAGCGACGAAGAGTACGAAGCTTGTATGCGTCAGAGAGCTTTAGATGCTGAACTGGCTGCAAAAACTATGGAATAAACTAATTGTTTATCAATATCAAAAACCAAGAAGCGGTGCATTTGCACCGCTTCTTTTAATGTTCTTTTCTTTTCTATGTTGTAGGAGAGCTCAAATAAAATCAGATTTTTTCATATTTCCAACCGGAAATATCCGAAACCAAAGTTGTATGACTTTTTATAAACGTCCTCAATTCATTGATTCGAGACTCTTTCATTTCAAATTTTGCTATGATAACTGGCAGTTTTTCTTCAGCAAACAAGAAGAAATGATGGTCACTCTCGACCGTAGGGCTTAGATCGCTCCATAAATATTCTCCTTGCTTTCCTGCCTCCGGCCAAGAAACCGTGATTCCTTCTTCGTCTAAATTGAGTTCCTGCCTGATATTCATCATGAATTTAGCGCTTTTATCAAGCATTCGTCCCTCATGGTCGATGACAAAATATGCCGCCGCAAAGACAAGGATTCCAAAAATCCCAAGTGCCTTAAAAAAGGGGAACGGGATTTCCGTTTCAGCGAGCAAAAGAAAGCCAAAGGAAATAAGCAAAAGCACGGCTATAGATTTTGTCCTTTTGGGTCTTGCTTTATATAAGTAATAATTTCGCAGAGCGCCGTAATCGGCCGTACTCGTGATACTTTTTATAAAAAGGGGTTTCGCACTCATGTTTTCGCCTCCGTCGTTCCGTACCTGTGTTTAAATTCCGGAAAGAACTGCATCCCGATATTCGCCTTTGAGTGATTCGATCAACTCATGCACGGAAACGATTTCTTTGATTCGATAAGCGTTTTGACCGGCAAATGCAAATCCGTTTTTCAGGATTCCCTTTTGCGCGTTCATCAGTGCAAGAGCGATACAATACGGGCTTTTTTCATATTCACAAGTTTTAATACACTGGAAGGGGCAGTGGAAAGGATGCTTTTTGCCCGCTTCACTTTGTTCAAGAAATTCATTCTTAATCGCCCGACCGGGTAGACCGACAGGACTGTGTATAATCATGATATCTTCTTCCTTGCAGTCAATATAGGTCTGCTTGAAAGCCGCCGAGGCATCACATTCGTGTGTGGCGACGAAGCGCGTACCCATCTGTACCCCGGCTGCGCCAAGTCTGAGATAGTGTAAAATATCACTTCCGGTATAGATTCCACCGGCTGCAATCACCGGAATCATTTTATTGTATTTTTCTTCGTATTCGCGTACCTTTGCAATCACTTGGGGAATAATCTTATCAAGTGAATACTCCGGATCGTCGATTTCTTCTTTTCTAAATCCCAAATGACCTCCGGCTAATGGCCCTTCGACTACAAAAGCATCTGGCACATAATCATATTTTGCGACCCACTTTTTGATGATGATTTCTGCCGCACGTGCGGAGGAAATGATGGGGACAAGCTTCGTCTTCGCACCTTTTGAAAGGTACTGGGGCAAATCCAACGGAAGTCCTGCACCTGCAAAAATCACATCGATTTCTTCTGCCACCGCCGTCTTGACCATTTCAGAGAAGCTTGATAACGCTACCATAATGTTGACTCCAAGGATTCCCTTGGTTAATTTTTTTGCTTTCTGTATTTCCTCTCGCAAGGCAGCCTTTCCGGTTTCAACCGGATTTGTCTTATATTCGGGGCGATCAAAACCCAAGGCAGCAACAGCCATAACGCCGATTCCGCCTTCATTCGCGACGGCGGATGCTAACGAGGATAAGGAAACCCCCACCCCCATGCCGCCTTGGATAATCGGAGTTTTTGCTCTAAGATCTCCTATAATCAATTCCGGCATAGTCTCTAAGACTGCACTCATCTATCTGCCTCCTAAATTTACTCGTGTATCAACACCCAACAACAACGTGTTCTTTCGCATAGTATATCTTATTTTAGCTGGATTGTATCAATTTATTTTGACAAACTAACAAATATTTTTTAGGACTTTCTATTTCACTTCTATACGTGCATCCGTTTGTCTAATTCGTCCCTCATGCTTCCCCCATGGAACAGAAAAATGGCTGCAATAAAAATGATACTGGAGGCGACACAAAGAATCGATGGGTAAAGCACGGTAACAAGCTGAAACGCAATAAAAGCAACCGGGATAATCCCAAGTACCGCATCAAGGAAGGCATACATGATGTAGTCTTTCACGCTCAGTTTCATGATTTTTGCCGTTACATACATTACTAAGATGGCCGCTACAAAAATAAAGGGGATGACATAGTCTACCGACCAAAAATGCCAGCCGGTCTGCCAATCCCAAAAAAGCGAAAGAAGGGAAACAATGATGACCTGCCAGAGAATGATTTTAGGTATATTGTTCTTTTTCCGAAGAATAACAGAAAGGCTCAGCCACATACTGGCAAGACCAAATAAAACAAACAGTGGCCAATTAACATCTGTGGGAAAAATCATATAAACAGCAAACGAAGATACCGCTGCGGTCACTGAGATGAAAAGCATAATGCGGATGGCCAAGTGACTTTGGTAAGTCGGCGGAATCTCAGGATAAACAATTTCTTCTTTGGGCTCGCCAAGAGAGAGAACGTTTCCGCACAAAGGACAGTTGCTATTTTGACCTCTGATTTGAACTTTGCAATGACTACAGTACCTCATCTTTTTCCCCTTCTAAAAATTCACAGAAATCTCAATATCGATTCCGCACTCAGACAAAAATTGAAAAAAGTTTCTCTGAATATCTGTTTCCATAAACGGAGAAGTGAAAGTGATAACCGTCCTGTCACCAAAGGAACACATGTTGATCTGCGGTCTTCTTGCGCCCGTACAAACACCGAACTGTTTCACAAAAGGCTTCATTGCTTCCGGAAGTGTAATTCGCCCCAAATTGGAGATTGCGGAGCTTATTTTCCTCGCGGATACCCACGCCCCTATTCGCAGAAAAAAATCCTTCAGCGGCAGAGGAATGAACTTCAAGACGGGATTCTGTCCGAGAGCAATCAATCGATCGAGCTGATTATAGAGCTGTCTTTTAGTGAGATTATTGCGAAAAGCCTTACTAACCTGATCAATAGTATCTTTCAACTCAAAATTTTCTTTTTCGAATCTGCAGCCGGCGTAAATCGTGCAGAAGAAATTCCTCGTTGTTGCCGACTCAAAGAAATTCCGCAAATCAACGGGAACAGATAGCACGACAGGATATTTCCTCATGCGTACCGGCATTTCTCGGTAAATGGAGTAAATCAAAAGAGAAGCGAGAAAAATTGTCAACGTCGTTTCATAGGAGTGCGCGAGATCCAGCAGCGAACGCAAGGACATCGAACCTTCTACCACCCGTGTTCTGTTTTCTCCGTTTTTGTTACCCTTTATATGGTATGCCCGCTTGTACTCTGTGGTCTCTGCAACTTCGCTCTTTCGCTTGAACATATTCGTTCCAACAAAATGCTTCTCAAAACTATCATCAGCCTTCTTGCTTATTGAGGAAGTCAATTTAAAATCGGGTATTTCTTGTAAAGCGTTTCCGCCGTGAGCAAGCTTCAAATACTCGTAAATCAGGGTTTCCATAAATGCAGTTGCTCCGCTTCCGTCGGTAAGCGCATGGAATACTTCAAGATTGATTCTGCAGTTGCAATAAACAACGCGAAACAGCAAAGTATGTCTGTCTCCCTGATAAATTGGTGCACAAACAGGCGTGTTCTCTTTCTCTGCCTTGGGCGGAATATCACTTTCTTCAAAGTAGTACCAAAACACACCGTGCCTTAAAACGGACCGAAACAAAGGAAACCCCCGCAACGCAAGTTCCAATGCTTGCTGGAGGATCTCAGGCTTGACCTCTTCATAGAGTTCACAGGATAAGCGAAATACTTTCGGATCTTTGTTACTGCGAACGGCAGGAAAGATCTTTGAAGCATTGTCAAGTCTCGCCCATTGAACTTTTTTGTGCCCTTTCATCGGTTCTCCTTATCGCATCCGTTTGTTTTATCCAAAAAATGATTGATGATATCGTAGCTTTCGATTATTGCATCGGTATTTAAAGGCAAGGTAAAAAAAGAATGCACGGCATCTTTAATACGAAAAAGATAGCTTTGATTCCCAAACGCCTTCAATTTCTTTCCATACGCTTCTCCTTCATCACGCAAGGGATCGTACTCCGCCGTGATAATGAGAGTCTTCGGTTGTCCTAAAAGATCCTCTGCTAAGAGAGGTGCCACCAAAGGACTGTCTTTCTGTTCTTTGGTTTTAACATACAAATCTAAATAATCCCTGACTTTTTGAGATGTCAGGATATAATCGAAACCATTTTCTATGACCGAAGCAAAAGGCGAAGATGAACTATGATTATTAAACGTAGCTGGACAGATCAAAATCTGCTTCTCCGGCATAAACTCAGCACGCTCTTTCGCCAATAGAGAAATTGCCGCGGCTAGGTTTGCACCTGCACTATAGCCAATCAAGGTGATTTCATCCTGCCTGCAGTGCACGAGTTCAAGGTGTAAAAAAAGCTCACGCGCAACATGATAGCAATCTTCAAGTCCTGCAGGAAACGGATTCTCCGGTGCAAGTCGATAATCGACAGAGATAACCATCCTCCCCGTCTGCTTTGCCATATTTGCACATACTTTTGTGTAGGATTCGATGTCACCCGTAACCCAACCTCCGCCGTGGAAAAAAAGGAGAATCCCCGGTTGAAGCTGTTTTTTTACAGGAAAAACCCTTACGGGAATCTCTCTTCCTTCTACCATAATTTGACGATCCAAAACATGATAGGCTCGTTTAATATAAGGATTAGCAATGCGATGCACTTTTCGTTGCAGTTTGTAATCCTTTTTTACATCGATATACGGATACGATAACGCTTTGAAAGCAGCTTTTTTCAACTTGTTCATTGCATCGTTTCTTTCTCGACTGATAGATAGGGGGAAATCGCGGTCTTATTTTTCCTGTTCTTGCTTTAGGAGACGCTTTAAGATTTTTCCGGTGCTGTTTTTGGGCAGTGTATCCACGAATTCGATAGAACGAGGCAATTTGTATGCCGCAAGTCGCTCTTTCAAATAAGAAGAAAGTTCCTTTTGCGTACATTCCTCTCCGTCTTTTAACACCACAAACGCTTTCACCAGTTCTCCTCTTAGTTTGTCAGACACACCAATGACGGCGGCTTCCTTGATTTTGGGGTACTGATAAATGACTTCTTCGACTTCTCTTGGATAAACATTGAGCCCGGCAACAACGACCATGTCTTTTTTTCGATCGACGATGAAAATATAGCCTTCCTCATCTTTTTTCGCGAGGTCACCCGTATGCAGCCATCCATTGAGAAGCGCTTTTTTCGTTTCTTCTTCCTGTTTGAAATATCCCTGCATCACGTTTTCTCCGCGGACGGCAAGTTCCCCGACTTCTCCAGCCGGCAATTCGACATCATTTTCATCAACAATCTTACATTCCACGTAAGGGATTGGCAAACCGATAGAGCCTTCTTTTTGCACTCCGAACGGAGGATTAAAGGACACCGCGGGAGAGGCTTCTGTCAAGCCGTATCCTTCAATTACCGGAAGATTCATGATGTCACGAGCCTGTCTGTAAATTTGAACAGGTAACGCAGCTCCACCGGATACCGCAAAACGGAGTTTCGGGAAAGTGATGTGTTTCTTTCCTGCATCAAGCAGGACCACATACATAGCCGGGACGCCCATAAAAATCGTAATTTCATCTCGTTGCAGGGATTCAATGACTTCTTTGGGTTGAAAGGATTCCAATATTACAACGGTGGCGCCGGACCACAAAGGCATAAGAACACACGCGGTGAAAGCAAAGACGTGGAACATCGGAAGTACACACATATACGTGTCATCCGGTCTTGCAGCGATTCCAAGATAGCATTGTTCTGAATTAAAAACCAGATTTTTATGCGTAAGCATTGCCGCTTTTTGTTTTCCCGTTGTTCCGGAGGTATATAAGAAAGTGGAGATTGCTTTTTCATCAGTGAAGTCATCCATTGGACTTTCAGGTGCCTCAATAACATTTTTCTTAAATTCTTCATCAAGCAAAATCACTTTGATTCCTAATGCACTTTCGATTTTTTCAATCGAATAGCCTGATTTTTGAAGGATCAAGGGATGTACAACCATATATTTTGCTTCCGAATCTTTCACGATATGAATGATTTCTTCTATCGTAAGCATGAGGTTGATTGGAACGATAATTGCTCCCGTTCTGACCGTACCAAGATAGGAATAAATAAATTCCGGAGAATTAAGGCAGTTTAGAACTACCTTATCTCCAACAGAAACACCTCTTTGCTTCAGATAGTTTGCATAGGCTACTACCATGCGATCAAGTTCTTTATAGCTGATGCTTTCACCTTTATACTTTAAGGCTATCTTTTCACCATCAAAATTTTTTTTATAAATACTGCCGACCATAAAAAAGTCCTCCTACAATGCATAAAAAGTTCGAATCTTTCAAGATTCTTAGAATGATTGTACTACAGAATCGGCGCGAATGGAATATGCCTCGCAAAAGAAGGAGCTCTCTCCTTTTTCTAAAAAAAACCGACCTTACAGTCGGCATTTTTATCAGTTTTCAATGGCTTCGATAAAGGCATCTCCAAGAGAGCATCGCAGAGGCCTCCCCAAATCAGCAAAGGTTCTTGTCAAAGCATCAAGTGCTTCTAACATATATTCAACTCTTGCATTTTCACCCATATGACCTATCCGAAAGACTTGTCCGGCGAGGATATCAAAGCAGCCCCCAAGCATTACGTTGTATTTTTCTCTGATTGTCGAAAGAATCTGTTCGTCGGTAAGCCCCTCGGGAATCTTTATCGCAGTGACGGTATTGGAAAAACCTGCTTTAAGGTAAAGTTCCAAACCTGCTTTTTGTAAAGCACTCCTGGTCGCTGCTGCGATCCTGCGATGGCGTTCAAGGATGTCTTGATCCGCAATCACGTTTTCAATGGCAGCGCGAAGACTCACGATTTCACTGATTGGTTGTGTATAAGGGAAAAATTTATCCCGATAATAATTCTTGAATGTCAGGATGTTCGCGTAGAAAGAAGCAATTGGTGTTTTCCTGTTTTCCATACTTGCGATTGCCTTATCACTGACGTATAGCATGGTAAGGCCAACGGCGGCGGATAATGCTTTTTGAGAACCGCCACACAAGATGTCAATCTTGCTGTCATCAACATTCACGTATTCTCCAAACATCCCTGCCACAGAGTCTACAACGGACAAGATCCCGTACTCAGCAAGCAGATTGCAGATTGCTTTAATATCATTGAGAACCCCGCTTGGTGTGTCGCAATGAACCACGGTGGCGTATTTGAAATCTGAATCCTTTTCCAAAAAAGCTTTCAATGCTTGCGAATCTATCTGTTTTTGATAATCCGAAACAAAAGAAACAGCTGTACCGCCATAAATTTTTACAAAATCCGCAAACCCTTTGCCAAAGATTCCGTTATCAATGACTAAAACTCGATCCCCAACTTCGGTCAAGGATGCACAAGCGGCTTCCAGACCCAAGATTCCCTCACCGCAAAGAATATACACATTGTTTTTTGTGTGGACAAGTTCTCCAAGCAAATCGCAGGTTTCTTTATAATAATCAAAGAATGCCATATCAAGATCAGGGTTTGTCGTTTCGACGCTCCTTGCCAATCTAACATTTTCTCTTACTCTGGTGGGTCCCGGGGTCATGATATTATACATTTACGCTCACACCTTTTAATCTTTGAATCATAGGAAATACGATGAGTGCCGCTATCGTGATCTGCATGAGATTGCCCGGAACAGAACCAAAGGGCGCAATCCAATTTCCATATAAAATCACTTCTGTGAAATAGTATCCAACTATTTTAATTACAAGTGCAGTGAGGTAAATCGCAATATACGATGCAAGCGGACGGTCTTTCATTTTTTCGGCAATCCAACCTGCTGAATAGCCGATGAGCCCAACGATAACAAAGGTAAAGGGTGCCCAAGCTGTCCATCCGGAAAGCAAATCAAACAATCCCATTCCGACTGCGCCTGCAATCGCTCCCGTCTTTTTTCCGTAGAGCACTGCACCAATAAAAAGAGGTACATTTCCAAGGTGGATCAGTCCGCCATTTCCCATAAAAGGTAACCTGATGTTAATGAACATGGTCGCTACTAAAGTTAATGCAATAAAAAGCGCGTTGATTACCAATAATTTTGTTGTGTTTCTTCCTGTTGTTACAGTCATTTCTGCTGTTTTCATTCTTTCCTTCTCCTCTTCTCAGTCCGTATCTATAATATGCTCTCCTTCGAAAGACTTTGGAATTGGTACCAGCGCTATCGTACTATATATCTTGCCTCTATAAAATGCATAATTTCTTTTATTTCGAAAGATACAATCATGTAAAATCATATGCAAAATTTCACTTTTTTCGAATTGTCCTTAAAATCAAGCAATTATTAAAGGACAGTTTGCGAGATCAAAGAAAAACCGCCTACAAAAAACGTTTTCCGCAGGCGGCAAATAACTTATTCTAATATAGTGTTTTCGTTGGCGACCTTTTTTTCTCTTTAGAGGAAAAGCTCCGGTTCGCGTCTCTCAGCAAATTGCTCTTCTAATTGATACTGGTGTCTTAGATATCCTTCATCATCATAATACTTCGCCGATACCGGACACAGCTTGACGCAAGCTCCGCATTTGATGCAGATGCCAATCAATTTTGACGGATCCTCGGGGTCGATGGAAGACATAGGGCAAACATCGACACAAATATTGCACTTAGTGCAAGCATCTGTGGTTTTGGGGGTCACTTTTCTAATATCATAAGGATTCCCTTGTTTGTCTATTGGCATATAATACGGGCGGTACGGTTCACAGCCGTTTACTTTTAGTACTTTACTTAAATCACCTGCTTTGATTTTTTCGCAGATTGCAACGGCAAACTGCTCCGCAACCAAAATATCTTTTTCGTCCGGTCTGCCGGCGGCAAGTATTTTTGAGAAAGAATGCTCTCCGATAAATGCACCTGCGGCAATCGGAAGGAATCCATCTGCTTCAACCAAATCTTTCAGTTCGATCAACGCATCATCGTAATTGCGATTTCCATAAAGAACAATACAAACGGCATGTGCGCCATTGCCTTCAATCGTATTTATATATTTTAAAAGTACATTGGGTACTCTTCCGGCGATAACCGGTACTCCAATTACAACCAAATCATCTTTAGTAAAGGAAGCCACTTGTTCTCTGACAGGTTTCATTGTGAAATCGATTGTCTTGAATTCATCAGCTCCGGTCAATTCAAGTGCTAGTTTTTTTGCTACTGCCTCAACGATTTTTTTCGTCGTTCCCGTGGCACTGAAATACATTGCATTGATATTCATAAAATTCTTTCTCCTTTTTCGGATATGTCCCGCTATATAGAAGCTATTTTAAATTATATTTCGTGAGACGATCATAAAATGCGGATCTGCTTAAATTAAGAAGGCGAGCCGCCGCGCTTTTATTTCCCTTTGCTTTTGTAAGCGCATCAAGAAGGATCTCACGTTCAAACTCATTGAACGAACTGCGATAAGATGCAGGAGCTTCTGCAAAATCCTGTTCTCCTTGCATGATTTGCGCCGGCAAGTTCTCGGGACAGATTTCTCCCTCCCAAACATAATTTGCCGCTCGTTCGATGGCATTTTCGAGTTCTCGAATATTACCCGGCCAGTTATAAGATTGCAGGGCTTTTTGTGCAGCCTCATTGATTCCTGTAACATTTGAGCCGAGAATCTCGTTGTACTTCTGAATGAAGGCCTCTGCCAAGGGGATAATATCTTCATCCCGCTCCCTTAGCGGAGGTAATTGGAATCCGATGACATTTAGCCGATAAAACAAATCTTCTCTGAATGTTTTTTTGGCGATTGCTTCACGAAGATCTTTATTGGTTGCCGCAATGATTCGAACATCGACCGTTTGCTTTTCGGTTCCTCCTACGCGAGTAAATTCTTTTTCTTGCAGAACCTGCAGTAGTTTGACCTGGATAGACAAGGGCATATCCCCGATTTCATCAAGGAAAATTGTACCCTTATGCGCTCTTTCAAAATAACCCGGTTTTCCGTTTTTCAATGCCCCTGTAAAGGAACCCGGCGCATATCCAAATAATTCCGATTCAAAAAGTGTCTCCGGAATCGAAACACAATTTACTTTTATAAACGGATGCTTTGCTCTGGGGCTCGCTTCATGAATCCCTCGCGCAAACATATCTTTACCGACGCCGCTCTCTCCTGTAAGAAGAATCGTCGAACTGCTTCTGGCAATGAACATCGCGTCTTTTTTTAACTTCTTAAACTTAGTATTATTGGTAATAATCTGATCAAAGCGGCTGCAATTTGCACCGCGCTTCTCAAGTTCATCCCGATAATATTCGACCTGTTGATTCAAATAGAACCATTTTCGAGCAATTTCTTCCGTCACCGCATTGTCATTGAGGTAGACCGTACTTACGATGCCTGTGATTTCAGCATCCCCATCATTTCCTTTTCGAAACGGAACATGAGATACGATGCACTTTTTCCCATAAATGTCGCATGATTCCACTTCCGCGGCGCCGGATTCCGTAATTTGTGCAGGGATGTCCGTTTTTAGAAGTTCCTGAATCGGGCTTCCAATGATAGTTTCACAAGCTTGAGAAACCAACTGGCAAGCTCTTTCGTTGACATATTTTATTGTTCCAAAGATGTCCGAAACAAAGACTCCATCCGACGAAGAGCTCAAAACGCCATCGATGGTGGTCTGCAAATCTTTGACCAATTCTAATTCTCGAGCCATCAATTCCATATCAGAAACATCTACAAAAGCAAAACTCATTCCGATTTTTTCGTCATTTTCAATGATTGGAACTTGATTGATCACGACAGGTAATGATCGGACGGTTCTTTTTAATCCAATATCAAGTTGATCTGAAATCGTAATCTCGGGGAAAACCTCTTGCACCGACCGGCCTTTTACTTCTGAACATTTAAGGCCAAACATCGCTTCTGCAGCAGGGTTCACACGTACGATACGATCTTCCTGATCCGTGATAATAACTCCCTCGTAGTTGATTCGAAACAAAGATTCTAACATCGCGGAAGAAGCCGTTATAACATTCAGACTTTCACGGAGATACTCCGCGGTACCAATCACACCGACAACTTTATTCCCTCGATCAAGAACAACGACATTATCAACAAGACTTTTTGTGACTCGAACGACAAGAGAATACTCGTCATAAGTCCTGTCTACGGTTACAAAAACAGGATTATTGACCATATAATTTACACAAGGTGTATCTAAACCTGCTCCTTCAAGCAAGGCTTTAAAGAGTCTTTTTTTAGGAAACACCCCCACCAGATTTTCATCTTCATCAACGACAGGAAGGGTGCTGATTTTGTATTCCTGATAATATTTGATTACGGTCCTCAAAGTATCACCCAAACGCAGGACTTGAAAATTTTTATTCATCATCTGTCCTACAGTTAAGCGTGTAGCAGGATCCAAAGAATTGGAAAAATCCATTTTTCTTTTCTCCTTCCTTTCGTTGGGTCAAACTGTTTTAGCGCTCTGCGAGTCGATTCAAAAATAGACTCGCATACATAGTATAAAAGGAAAGTTACTCATCGTCAAGCAGTCGAAAAGCAGCCTGCTTTTTTCAAAGTGAAATAGTATTTATCGAGGCCACAAAGGAGCTGACCAATAATATTGGTCAGCTCCTTCTGTGATTCTCACTTTACCTATTATCTAAAGGCTATCAATTAGCCTTTAATAACTCTCGGTGTAAGCATCTGATGTACTGCGCAGATGGTCTTCGGATTCTGATAATAGGATCCAACGAACGCTTTGCAGTAATTCCTAAGTTCAGGCATATCAACGATTTCATCAACCATTCCTGTTTTTGCACAATAGGAAGGTCTGGATTTATCTTGATACTGCTGAATGATGTCATTCATCTTAGCAATCGTGCCATCGAGCGGCTTGCCCTCTTCCTGATCCTTGACCAGTCTACGAGCATAAGACGCAGCAGCAGCAGTTTCGCCGTGCATTACATAAATTTCAGTAGCAGCGGTTCCGATTGTGAACGCATTGTTGTTGTTGCCCTGGGGTCCGCCAAGCACATAATGTGCCGCCGCAGTACCTTTTCTGAGAACGATGGTCATCATCGGATTGTCGGATTGCTCGATAGAATAGATCAGGGACATTCCCAGTCCAAGCATTTCTGCTCTTTCTGCCGTATCACCTACATCAATACCTGTCGTGTCTTGTACCCAGATCATTGGAATTCTGTCGCGTCCGCAAAGGGTTACAAACTCATTCATCTTAATGAGTCCTTCACGATAGAGTTTTCCGCCGATGCCCTGATAGTCAGCATAGCTCGGATAATCAGTTCCAAGTGCACCCTGATTGTTTGCAATGAATCCGCAAACAAAACCATCAATTTTTGCAAGACCGCAATACATTTCAATTCCATAGTCAGGTTTGAATTCCATATGCTCACTGTTATCGAACAAACGAGCAAGAACTTCTGTCATGGAATAAGTACGCTTCTGGTTCATCGGTACGAGGCTGTAAAGGTCTTCTGCAGGATACTTCGGCTCAGCAGGCTCAGCAACGCGGAAGAAGGTCGGATCGTAAGCCGGCAAAGTGCCCATGTAACGCTTGATATCGTCAAGCACTTCTTCTTCGGTGTCACATACGTCTCTGATAAAGCCGGTTTCGCCCTGATGAATCTCAATACGTCCCGGAGGAGTTGCCTTGAATTTCTTGGTCTGTTCGATCAAAGCTTCTGCAACTTCGTCATCAATGTATCCCTTGGGGGACATACCGCTGACGATGCCGGCACCGCCTACAGCCATATTGCATTTTTTGTGTCCGATCAAGATGGTCGGGCTGATGGAATGATAGCCACCGCCTGCGGGGTTCGTTCCATAGATACCAACGATGATTGGAATTCCAAGCTTCTGAAGTTCAGCATGGCGGAAGAACGGAGTACCGCTTCCTCTACGATTCGGGTAAAGTCTTTCCTGTTCCATGAGCTTTGCTCCGCTGCAGTTAAGAACCCAAACGAGGGGAAGATGCATTCTCTTTGCGATATCGGTAACACGCAGAACGTTGTCTGCCTGACCGGAGAGCCATGCGCCAGCCATAACTTTGTTATTGGAAGCGATGATAATCGCCCATTTGCCGTTGATTTTTCCGAGTCCGTCGATAACGCCTGTATTTCCTTCTTCGTTGAAGAGAGGATCGTAGATTGTGTGGAGCGGACACCATGTGCCGGGATCTACGAGATAGTCAAGCCTCTGCCAAGCTGTCCATTCGCCTTTTTCGTTCATGGCTTCTGTTGCTTTGCCATTGTTCTTTACGCGATCAACTTCCTTTGCGAGTACTTCTTCTTCGGCTTTCAGTTCATCGATATTCTTTTGGAGTGTACGGGGTAATTCTTTTCCGATGCCCGGCATCTCTTTGAAGTACGGGTGCAAGGGATATCCATATTGTGCCATTGTAATTCTCCTTTCGAGTGAATTTATTTCCAGTGAAAAATGATTAGTCGTTTATCTGTTGGGCTGATAACCAAGCTCAATACCTGCGATGATGCCCATGTGAATGTTCGAAGTTCCTTCTAATGTTTCAAATTGTTTCGCATCGCGAAGCCATCTGCCACAGGGATATTCTGTCGAATAACCGTAGGAACCATAGATTTTCATTGCCATGTTTGCACCGTGTACTGCGCAGTTGCATCCGAATACTTTCGCAATCGATGTCGCCTGCTGACTCGGTAATTTGTTTTCCTTCAGCCATGCTGCTCTGTATACCAAGAACTTCGCTGCTTCGTCTTCCAATTTCATTTCAGCAATCTGCTGCTGAATCATCTGGAATTTGCCGATTGGCTGGCCGAACTGTGTTCTTTCATTTGCATAGTTTACTGCACCGTCGAGGCAAGCTGCACCAAGTGCTGCTGATCCTGTTGCGCAACCCATACGAGTGTTGTTCAACATCCACATGCAGATCTGGAAGCCTTTGTTCAAAGGTCCGAGCAAGTTTTCTTTCGGAATGATCGCATTTTCGAATACGAGTTCCGAAGTCGGTGCCGGCCACATACCTACCTTTGAGTGAATCGGAATTCTTTCGATTCCCGGTGTATTGTTATAGTCTACGATGAAGCAAGATAAGCCCTTTGCTCCGCCGCCTTCTGTGGTTGCTGCATAAACAAGTCCGATATCACAGGTGTGTCCGCCCGAAATCCACATTTTGGATCCGTTGAGTACAAAGTGATCGCCTTTGTCGGTTGCGAAAGTCTTCATGCTGCCTACATCGGAACCGGAGTTCGCTTCTGTAATAGCAAAGCTTCCTACGGATTCTCCGCTGACAAGACCCGGGATGTACTTTTCTTTCTGTTCGGGTGTTCCCCATTCATTGATGGTCATGGCCGGTCCCCAGCAGTTTCCGCTGATTGCCAGTCTCCAGGATGTGTGAACTTTGGCGATTTCGTATAATGCGGTGACGCCTTCCATCCAACCCATTCCGTTCCCGCCGTATTCTTCGGGAATGCTCCATCCGAGAAGTCCGAGTTCTCCCATTTTGGTCAGGATCTCTCTACGATAATGATGATTCTCTTCGTCTTCTTCAATAAACGGCGCGATTTCCTTTTCAGCAAAGTTGCGTGCCATTTCTTGAACCATCTGTTGTTCTTCTGTCAATCCAAAATTCATCGTAAAACCTCCTATTAATCACTTACAAGTAATCAATTACTCTTCTCACATTCAAAAAAACGAATGATTGTTGAACTTACTTATTCGACTTCAGCTAAAGGAGCATCTTCTTCGACTTTATCGCCAACGTTGACAAGGATTGCTTTTACAACTCCTGCTTCTCCGTATACGACGTTTTCCATTTTCATTGCTTCGAGGATGAATGCTTCGTCATCTTCTGTGACTGTCTGACCTACTGTGAGGTTGATTTCGACGATTTTTCCTGCCATTGGGCTTGTAATGAATGCCATTTTTTGTTCCTCCTTATAATTTTAGATAGTTGAGTGATATTATAGACCGGCTGCAGGGTTACTCTCAAAACTCTGAGAGCAACCGTGCAGCTGATTTGTCCCATAAATATGAGTTGAAATTACATTAATGGAATGACCGATACATAAATACCTGTGATGATAGCGGTAGTAATAACACCGCAGATATTTGCGCCCATTGCGAACTGCAAAATGATGGAACGCTTATTGATTGCGGCCACTTCGTGCTGTGCAATTTTAGCAGTTGTCGGAACACAAGATATGCCTGCAATACCAACAGTCGGGTTGAAGTTTTTGTGATTGATGAAATAAACAAGATAACCACCGCAGATGCCGCCGATTGCAGAGACGGTGAGTGCAATCAATCCCAAGATTAAAAGAATTAAAACTTTGGGATTCATGATAGTGCTTGCTTCACAGAGAACTCCAAGCATGAGACCTAAGAAGAAGGTCGCTGCATAAAGGAATACATCTTCAATGAGTTTCGCATATTTAACCAAACCTGATTCTTTGATGGCATTAGCCAAGAAGAAGCTCATAAACAAAGGAGCTGCTACCGGGAATAATAGAGACAAAACAGTACAGCCAATGATATCAAATGCAACTTTTTCGCCCGAAGTAATCGTTGAAGTCTTTTTGGAAAGTTTGACCACGATGCCTCTGTGCTCTTTGGGAATCATTGCACGGATTAAGAACGGATATCCACCATAAGTCAAGCTTAGGTACAAATACGCAATAATCGTAATCGGAACAAAAAGCTCCGGTGCAAGCATCAAAGAAGTAAAAAGAACCATGGGGCCGTCAGCTCCGCCTACGATAGCAGCGGAAGCAGATTCACCAAAATTCAAGCCCATTGCTCGTGCAATCGGGAAGGTTACAATCGAGCCAAGTTCTGCACAAAGTGCAATCAGCATACTGGTGAACGGGAAGCGAAGGACATTTCCTACATCAGCAATGATGCCGATTCCCATGAAGACCAAGCAAGCAATCAAGTTGTTTCCAAAAGTAAGCGTATAAATCGGCTGCAAGAAGTCGATCTGAAGGATATTCATAAGTGCGTTCGTCTCGGTGACAAGAGGCGCTACAAAAAGAGTCCCTGTATCCGAACCGGTAATGGTGGGATCTGTAAAAAACAATACACCGGCATTGACCGCCGCCATACCAAAGCCCATAGGAATCATGATTAATGGTTCCAGGGTACCTCTTTGACCTGCCCAAACAAGAAGGATGCCGAGAACGATTAATACGATTCTGGCAATTACGATATCTGTTTCTTGAGCAAAAAATGTTCCAAAGCCTTGGAATAATGTTGCTAAATTCATTTACTATGCCTCCTCTCCCTCTTTAACAGCAGTAACAGCCTCTTTTTTGGCAGAAATACGCTGAATCCCAGCGATAAGTCCCGTCATGAGAGCGGCAATACAACAACCTACGACAATTGCCAAGAAATATACTTGTACGGCAAAAGATATTGATTCGCCCATTTTCTTATTTCCTTTCTAAACTAAAAACACGATAGCTTATTTCAGTTCTCTTCTAATGTTGACGACAAAGATAGCTACAACAACTGCAAATATCCCTACCATCAGGCCTATGCTCAACGGTGTTAATTCGAACATGGTATTGATCACTCCTTTTTGTTTTTTGCCACATAATAAATAACGATACAAATCCTATTCTATAAAAAATCTCCAGGCGCAAAACCACTCTTCGGGATGATTGTCAGGTGGACATCCAATGCACTCTGTTTTGATTCTGGAATCGATTGCTCGCGCAAAATTTGTGTACTCTACCATCCCCGCAGATTTGCAAGGATAATCATCCATTCCCTTGCTTTTGCGCGCCGATTGTACACGGCAGTCATTCATTTGGAATAAAATACTATTAGGGCGTTCGTCGATAATCGACTGAATGTTTATTTTCGCATACATACGATATTGCAGCGCTTTTTTCAGGCCTTCTATTCCTGCTTGTTCCGGTAGATTTAGCAAGCGCTTGATTGACCATGCTTCAAATGGCGAAAACCAAGCCCAGCATGAGTCATTGCATCTTTTCGCATCAAGCATGCCATACTGAGATTCCACAGCCTGAAACCAAACGCCATCTCCGGCCAACCAGTTTATTCCAAGCCCTTCAATAAGCGCCTCGAGCTTTTCCTTTGGCATATTCAAAAGCGGCTCCGGGATTCCATCAATCAGATCAAATCCAAGCAGTTTTCCCAATCGCTTCAACTGGATGCCTCTGCTCTTATCGTAAGCCGTTCCCATGATTTCAAGCGCTCTTTCAAAGCCCATCTGGTGTTCTACTTCTTTGAACCACAAAACATGATGCATCACCGTTCGGTGAAACATATCAATGGCCATTTCAGCTAATTCACGTTGGCTTGTTTCCTGCTCAATTGTTTCCTTTTGTTCCATGAAATGAACCCCCTATGGTTCTCTTGAAAAGACTAAACCCCACGACGCGGAGTGTTGCCACTCCGCGTTGCAGGATAAATTGTCCTTAAAATTCAAGCAACGGTGATATTATCCAAGCTTTTTGAATTCTTCGGTCAAGAGGGGTACGATTTCGAACAAATCTCCAACGATTCCGTAGTCAGCAAGAGTAAAGATGTTGGCTTCGGGATCCTTATTGATCGCAACGATGACCTTCGAAGAACCCATACCTGCAAGGTGCTGGATTGCTCCGGAGATTCCGCAAGCGATATAAAGTGTCGGGGAAACGGTTTTTCCGGTCTGTCCGACCTGGAATTTCTGCTCAATCCATCCGGCATCGACTGCAGCACGGGAAGCTCCAACAGCAGCTCCGATGACATCAGCACATGCTTCGAGGATTACATAATTCTCTGGG
Organism: Eubacteriales bacterium; assembly: GCA_028693645.1. Classification (GTDB taxonomy): domain Bacteria; phylum Bacillota; class Clostridia; order Peptostreptococcales; family Anaerovoracaceae; genus STD2-154. The sequence goes on from JAQUUY010000002.1 coordinate 31,897, forward strand.
CCTTTCATTCCGCGGCCACCGGAGATGATTACATTTGCTTCGATCAGCTCAGGACGAGCGGAAGCGACAAGTGCAATCTCCTTAACGATAGCTCTGAGGTCAGCAGCATCGATTTCAGCAGTTTCATTAACTACTTCGGGCTGGCTTGCTTTCGCAACGACGGGGAATGTATTCGGACGAATCGTAGCGAGGATAGGTCTTGCATTTGCAGTTACTTCCGCAAACGCTTTGCCGCCATAAATCGGGCGTTTGAAAGTCAAGAAGTTTGCTTCGTCATATTCCATACCTGTGCAGTCAGAAGCCATACCAACTCCGAGACGATGTGCAAGACGAGGTGCAAGGTCCTTACCAATAGCAGTATTTCCAAGCAAAACAGCCTGTGGCTCTTCTTTTCTGATGATTTTATTCAATGCAGAGGTGTAAGCACCAGTCGTGTAATCAGCCAATTTGTCATCGTCGACAAGAATGACTTTATCTGCGCCATATTCAGCAACAGTTTTCGCAAGATCAGCAATTCCCTTACCAAGGATTACTGCTACGAGCGGCTCACCGGTCTTATCTGCGATCGTACGTGCCTGGCTCAGAAGTTCGAGCGAGACTTTACGGATTTCTAATTTTGTTTGTTCAACAATGATCCAAATTCCTTTTGCCATGTCAATTCCTCCTCCCTATATAACCTTTGCTTCTTCGCGCAAAAGTTTTGCTAATTCCGCAGCCTGCTCAGCGGGCTCACCAGACATTTTCTTGCCGGCTGTACGCGGTGTCGGTAAGCTGAACTTCGGAGCACTCATCTTGCTCGCTACATCAGCAGCACTGATTCCAAGGTCTGCAAGAGTTAAAACTTTAAGTTCTTTTTTCTTTGCTTTCATGATACCCATCATGCTCGGATAACGGGGCTCATTGAGACCTTTCTGAGCAGTGAGAACAGCAGGGATGCTGAGTTCAAGAGTTTCTGTTCCGCCATCGATTTCGCGAACAACAGTAGCTTTGTCTCCCTCGATATCGAGTTTGAGGATGCTGCTGACGGAAGGAAGATTCAAGGAATCTGCCAAACGAACGGCAACCTGACTCGAACCATCATCTACAGCGATACGGCCTGCGAGGATCAGATCATAAGGAATCTGCGCAACCGCTTTTGCAAGGATTTCAGCGACAGCCCATTCATCAACATTTTCTAAGGTAGGATCATTGACTAAAACGCCCTGATCGCAACCCATAGCAAGTGCAGTTCTGATGGATGCTTCAACTTTATCTCCACCAACGCTGACAACGGTAACTTCTCCGCCAAATTTTTCTTTGAGCTTGAGAGCTTCTTCAATTGCAAATTCGTCATAAGGGTTAATGACAACGTTTACACCGGTCGCATCGATTTTTCCGCCGGTTAAAACGATTTTTGCTTCTGTATCAAAAGTCTGTTTGAGACTAACGACAATATTCATACTACTTTCCTCCTTACTGCTCTAATATATTAATCCTTAAGGATATTTGCAGCGACAACGACACGCTGGATTTCATTTGTTCCTTCATAGATCTGAGTGATCTTAGCATCACGCATCATGCGCTCAACCGGATAGTCACGAGTATATCCGTATCCACCAAGAATCTGAACTGCTTCAGATGTTACGAAGTTCGCAGTATCGCCAGCAAATGCTTTTGCCATTGCGGAATACTTGGAAACGGGGAGATGCTGGTCAGCCATGTAGCATGCTTGATATACGAGAAGACGAGCTGCTTCGATCTGAATCGCCATGTCAGCAAGTTTGAACTGAATGACAGGCATCTGGGAAAGAGTCATACCAAACTGGGATCTTTCCTTGGAATACTTCAAAGCTTCCTCATATGCGCCCTGTGCGATACCGAGTGCCTGGGATGCGATGCCGATTCTTCCGAAATCAAGAGTAGTCATTGCGATTTTGAAGCCCTGACCTTCTTCTCCGAGGAGGTTTTCAGCAGGAATATGTACATCTTCGAAAACGAGTTCATACGTTGCGGAAGATCTGATACCCATCTTCTTTTCTTTCTTTCCGAAAGTGAAGCCCGGGGTTCCCTTTTCAAGGATGAATGCAGCGATTCCTTTGTTGCCCTTGCTCTTGTCCATCTGTGCGGTGATTACATAGGTATCTGCATAATAACCGTTGGTGATGAAGATTTTGGAACCGTTGATGATGTATTCGTCGCCTACTTTAACAGCAGTTGTACGTGTTCCGGAAGCATCGGATCCTGCAAGTGATTCAGTAAGTCCGAACGCACCCATTTTTTCGCCGGTAGCAAGCGGAGCAAGATACTTTTGCTTCTGTGCTTCTGTTCCGAACTTGTAGATCGGATTTGCGCAAAGGCTGGAGTGAGCAGAGATTGTAACACCCAAGGATGCATCTACTCTGGAAAGTTCTTCGATTGTGATTGCATAGGAGATGTAATCAGCGCCTACGCCATTATACTCTTCGGGGAACGTAACGCCAGCAAGTCCGAGTTCTCCGCATTTTTTCCACAGGTCCATGGGGAATTTTTCTTCTTCGTCACGTTCTTCTGCTCCTGGCTTTACTTCTTCTTCAGCAAAGTCACGAACCATTTTACGCATCATGATATGATCGTCATTCAATTCAAATTTCATTTTTTATACCTCTCTATTGTTTTATTTTTAAAGCTTCAAGACAAGCAATGAGCTTTTACAGATCATTGCTTGATCTTGCTGCTTTAATTAACTTTAAATAACGGATTTTTTGTTTTTATCTGTTGGGCTGATAACCAAGCTCAATACCTGCGATGATACCCATGTGAATGTTCGAAGTTCCTTCTAATGTTTCAAATTGTTTCGCATCGCGAAGCCATCTGCCACAGGGATATTCTGTCGAATAACCGTAGGAACCATAGATTTTCATTGCCATGTTTGCACCGTGTACTGCGCAGTTGCATCCGAATACTTTCGCAATCGATGTCGCCTGCTGACTCGGTAATTTGTTTTCCTTCAGCCATGCTGCTCTGTATACCAAGAACTTCGCTGCTTCGTCTTCCAATTTCATTTCAGCAATCTGCTGCTGAATCATCTGGAATTTGCCGATTGGCTGGCCGAACTGTGTTCTTTCGTTTGCATAGTTTACTGCACCGTCGAGGCAAGCTGCACCAAGTGCTGCTGATCCTGTTGCGCAACCCATACGAGTGTTGTTCAACATCCACATGCAGATCTGGAAGCCTTTGTTTAAAGGTCCGAGCAAGTTTTCTTTCGGAATAACCGCATTTTCAAATACGAGTTCCGAAGTCGGTGCCGGCCACATACCTACCTTTGAGTGAATCGGAATTCTTTCGATTCCCGGTGTATTGTTATAGTCTACGATGAAGCAGGATAAGCCCTTTGCTCCGCCGCCTTCTGTGGTTGCTGCATAAACAAGTCCGATATCACAGGTGTGTCCGCCCGAAATCCACATTTTGGATCCGTTGAGTACAAAGTGATCACCTTTGTCTGTTGCGAACGTCTTCATGCTGCCTACATCGGAACCGGAGTTTGCTTCTGTGATAGCAAAGCTTCCTACGGATTCTCCGCTGACAAGACCCGGGATGTACTTTTCTTTCTGTTCGGGTGTTCCCCATTCATTGATGGTCATAGCCGGGCCCCAGCAGTTTCCGCTGATTGCCAGTCTCCAAGATGTGTGAACTTTGGCGATTTCGTATAATGCGGTAACGCCTTCCATCCAACCCATTCCGTTCCCGCCGTATTCTTCGGGAATGCTCCATCCGAGAAGTCCGAGTTCTCCCATTTTGGTCAGGATCTCTCTACGATAATGATGATTCTCTTCGTCCTCTTCAATAAACGGCGCGATTTCCTTTTCAGCAAAGTTGCGTGCCATTTCTTGAACCATCTGTTGTTCTTCTGTCAATCCAAAATTCATCGTAAACCTCCTAATTATTATAATTTATTCGATTTCTGCTAAAGGAGCATCTTCTTCGACTTTATCGCCAACGTTGACGAGGATTGCTTTTACAACTCCTGCTTCTCCGTATACGACGTTTTCCATTTTCATTGCTTCGAGGATGAATGCTTCGTCATCTTCTGTGACCATTTGACCTAATTTGATGTTGATTTCAACAATTTTTCCGGCCATGGGGCTTGTAATAAATGCCATTTTGGTTCCTCCTTATTTTTTAAAACAATTTGTATAAACATATTCTGGACTTTATTACCTGTGTGGTAATCGTTGTACAATATTTTTCGTGGATATTGATACAGCATGTTATAAAACCCAGTCTTTGATACCAGCTATATTATTCGCAAGAAGCATGCCATCACAAGCATTTATTGTCCGGAATTGATAATTGTTTGTCAATTCAGACATCTTTCTCCCTTTTTTGACCAGACATATCTTTGAATTTCAACAACTTTCGTGATTTTTATTATATTTGATCCTAAAAAAATATTTTTCTAAAGCTACTTTTTTTCTTTTGAGGGCTGAAGGTTTTTAAACTGTCCTCCTCGAAAGTGTACGGCAAACCGGACAACTGTACGGTTACTTGTCCGATTGTATGACAAAAAAAAGACAACCCGCAGATTTGATCATTTTCAAATCCGCGGGTCGCCGCACAATGGTGCTTATTTTTATTTTTTCGTCCAGATTCTAAGTTCTTTTGCTTCAGCAATCAGCTCATCTCTGAAGTCCGGATGCGCAATGGAAATCAATGCTTCCGCACGCTGCCAAGATGTCTTTCCTTTCAGATTGACCTTTCCGTATTCAGTCACGACGTACTGAACTCCCGGTCTGGTGTCTGTGATGATGGATCCCAAAGTAATCATACCCTTGATACGGGAATGTGTCTTTCCTTGTTTGTCTGTGAACGTCGAAGGCAAGCAGATAAAGGTTTTTCCGCCCTTTGAATTGTATGCGCCTTCAACAAAGTCAAGTTGTCCGCCGGCACCGCTGATAATGTAGGGGCCTGCGCTCTCAGAGCAAACCTGTCCGGACAAATCGATTTCAACGCAGCTGTTGATTGAAATCAGCTGGTCAATTTTCGATGCCATGAACGGGTGATTGGTATAATCAACAGGATATGCCGCAATGGCCGGGTTGTCATTCATGAAGTCATAAAGCTTCTGTGAACCGGCAGCAAACGAATATGCCATTCTGCCTTTATCAATATTCTTACGGCTTCCGTTGACTCTTCCCTTTTCGACCATATCAACAAAACCGTCAACCAACATTTCTGTGTGAATACCAAGATCTTTCAGGTCGGAATCTGCAATCATGGCGCCAAGGGCATTCGGCATTCCGCCGATACCAAGCTGGATGCAGGAGCCATCATGGATTTCAGATAAAACGTGGTCTGCAATTTTTTTATCGATGTCGGAAGGTGTTGCTGACGGCAGGACAGGAAGTCCGCTGTGGCCACCTTCAACAATGTAATCGACTTTCGAAATGTGGATATTATGTTCATAACCACCATGAACCTTTGGCATATCTTCATTTACTTCGACGATGACAGTACGTGCGCCATCGATTGCTGCCGCGTAGTGAGAAATGGTAACACCAAAATTGAAGTATCCGTGAGCATCCATCGGTGCAACCTGAATCGCAACAACATCTGTCTGTCCGTTTTCTCTAATGTAACGCGGAAGTTCGGAATATTTGATTGGAAGATAAAAAGCCATATTCTTCTGTGCCAATTTACGTTCGTAGCCGCTCATATGCATGCTGTTCCATGTAAAATGGTCACGATTCGGATCATTTTCGATAAAAGGCAGGGGTTTCAGAATTACGCCTCCACGAAAATTAACATTTTCAAGTTCTTCTTTACGGCGATCGATTGCATCAGCCAACAAGCCTGCAAAGCTTGCGCCCCACGCAAATTCGACCCAGTCTCCGCTACGAATTGCTTTTACAGCTTCATCGGCAGAAACGCACTTTTTTTTGTAATCAGCCATCATCGTCATTTCATTCACCTCTACATTTTTATTTGGCATCAAAGACATAGAGTGTATTTGTTATCACCATGCTGTAAGCGTGATTGTCCGGTCAACGTATACCAATTCCACGAAAATCTGATACACTGCTATCAACCTATACCGAAAAAACATTATGCCCCCGATTATAACAAGAGCATGCTTCATGGTGGCATATTTATAACCTTTTTGTAATCATCTGTCAATGTTTTTTTTAAATTTCACGCCATCCCAAGGTGAAAATAATCATTTTTGCTACTTCTTCCACTTGCTATAACCATTGAATATCAGCAAGCTTATGCCTGTTTGGGACGTGAATATACTCCTCGTCTTGAGGGTATCCCATCATCAATGCACCATAAAAATCACAACCTTCCGGCAATTTCATCATTGTACGAAGCGCCGGAATCGTATTACTGAGCCTTGTCAAATACCCGGCCCAGCAAGTTCCGATGCCTTGGGCTTGAAGCATCAATTCCACTCCATATAAAGCGATAGCCGAATCTGTCGATGCGTTGATTGCAGTTTTCTTGGCATAAGCAAGCAGCAGAGTTTTTGCATTTCCAACGATTACATTGTTCCCTTTTTCAAGGATAGACATGATTTCGGGACTTTGCCCCGTTTCTTTAACATATTCAAGGATATGTTTCGTTATTTCATTGATTTTCTCAGTTCCCTCAATGACAATCCATTTTGTGGGATGTTGATTTTTTGCACTTGGCGCCCATGCCGAAATCTGAAGTGCCTTGTTTAAAATTTCCTTTTCTACTGCTTTCTCTGAAAAAAAGCGGTACGACCTCCGTTTCATCAAATGGCTTTCGAGCAAACTTGAAAAATCAGGAGGAAGGCAAGGCAAATTTTCTTCCAAAACACCCGGAAGATCCCCCAACTTGATTGCTTTTTCGGGGCAGGTGGCCGCACAGTGCAAACATTTCATACAGTATTTTTCTCGTGTTACGATTGGTTTATTACCGTGTTCCTCGAAAACTTTGAAGGGGCATACCGATACGCATTTCATACACCCAATACATTTTTCCGTATCAATAGTAATCAAATATCTTTCTCCTAACTTATACGATCTGAATCTTCTTCCCTTTTGGATCTCCTTTAAAGGCTTCCATTGCGTGTTCCCAAGCCTCCAGCCCTATATCGTCATTGTAATAATAGGCGATTTCATTTAGGTGAGCGAGAGCAATTTTCCCTGTCATCAAGGGATCATCATTTGTTACATTTGTTTGGGCGTCGACTGTTCCGTGTTCTAATTCGATATTGAGCCCTTCCAAATATTCCTCCGGAGTAAAACCCACTTTGTCGAAGTCAATTCCTAATTTGCCGGCGATTTCCATCGCTTCAGGTAACGTAAACTTTTTCATAATAAGCCTCCTTCTTTTCATATCATACGACTTCCACCAACGCTTAGTCATTCTGATATTTTTTGGACGATAGCGGCGACTTCCGAACATTATTATACCATATTTTTTATATGATTGATTTATATAATCGATTTTCTGATTTCTTCTGCTGATCTCGTTGACAAATAGGCAGGCGCAATATCCGCTACTGTTTTAGCTCCCGAAACGCCCTCCTGATTCAAACGATAGGCCGCTCTTGAATACGCAATCAGAACATTTGCTGTAAAATCCGGATTGGAATCCAGCTCCATTTTATATTCAATTGTATGATTGTGTTCCTCATTCAGGCCTGTTTTTCCGTAGCGAATTACGATTCCGCCATGGGGAAGACCTGCATGATTCTTTTCCAGTTCTTCTGCTGTAATAAAATGCACTTCCGTGTCGTAATCAGAAAAATAATCGGGCATCGTAACGATATCTTGCTCGATTTTCGCTTTGTCAGCGCCTTCCTCCGCGACGACAAAACACTCTCTTTTGTGCTTTTCCCTTGTCGTAAATTCGGGATTTTCGCCCCGTCTTACTGCATCAATTGCACTTTCAATGGGAACGGTATATTGCTTGGCATCTTTAACTCCGCTGACTCTTCTGATGGCATCGGAATGACCTTGACTGACGCCTTTCCCCCAAAATGTATAAGTATTCCCTTCAGGTAAAATCGCTTCGGCGAAAAGTCTGATCAAAGAAAACATTCCCGGATCCCAACCACTTGAAACGATACCAATTTTGCCTGCCTTGCTCGCATTGATGTCGATTGCATTATAATAATCCGGAATCTTCGCGTGCGTGTCATAACCGTCAACGGTATTGAACATGCTTGCAAACAGAGGACCCTGCACAGGCATATCAGACATACTGCCACCGCACAATACCATTACGTCGATTTTGTCGGTCATATTTTTTGCATCGTCAACATGGTAAGCCTTTGCGCCGTCTGTGATAATTTTTACCGTAACGGGGTCACGTCTTGTGAACACTCCGACCAATTCCATATCTTTATTCTGCCGAATTCCCAGTTCAACGCTCTTCCCAAGATTTCCATAACCCACGATCCCGATTCTTATTTTATTCATTTACTGTCTCCTCATATTTATACATTTTCAACGGGATTTATGTGCTATTATACCTAAAAATGCTGTCTCCGACAAGCGGTCAGCTTAAAACTATGGTTAAAAGTTCTGTTTGACAAAGAGAATTCATCTTGTTAGAATCAAATTAATAGAAAAGCAATATGGAACTGACGGATTAGTGGAAATAACCACATGGACCATATTGGATAAAGTCGACCGTCTGGGCAATGTTTTCTTTGTTCAGGGCGGTTTTTTTTATTATCCGGAGCAAGAAAACAACTAAAAAATCCTATGGAACTGACGGATACTAGTGGAAAAACCACGTGAACCATAGGTGTTGAAGCCGACCGTCTGGGCAAAGAGGAATCACTCTGCTCAGATGGTCTATTTTATTTCCGAGCAGCCTCTTTCCACTTGTTGTAAGAAGGAGATGTTCGCATGAAAAATCGTTGGTTGATCGCGTTATCTGCAATTGGAATCCATATCTGCATTGGCAGTGTCTACGCTTGGAGCGTTTTGACAAAACCAATCATGAGCCAGATGGGGTTTAGTCTAAAATCAACACAATGGACCTTTTCACTTGCCATTCTGTTTCTCGGCCTATCAGCAGCCTTTCTTGGAGGATTCGTTGAAAAAATGGGACCGCGAAAATCAGGGCTTTTGTCGGCATGCCTATTTGGCGCAGGCATGCTTGGAACCGGCTTAGCAATCTATTTGGGCAGTCTTCCCCTGATGTATCTATTCTATGGCGTGATTGGGGGAATGGGTCTTGGAATCGGCTACATTACACCGGTGTCAACTTTGGTAAAGTGGTTTCCGAATCGTCGCGGTTTCGCCACAGGTCTTGCCATTATGGGCTTCGGATTTGCAAGCTTACTTGCCGGGCCAATTATGCAGCGCTTGATTGGATCCTATGGTCTAGTGCTTACATTTGTAATCTTAGGAATCATTTATTTGGCTATCATGGTTGCCGCTTCGCTGTATCTTGCTCCGCCGAAAAAGACAGAAACGTCCCTTGTAAATTCGCCGGTTCAGAAAACCACGAATTCTCTGACTCAGTTCACCGCAAAAGAAGTTCTTCGGGCATGGCAGTTTTACGCCCTCTGGTGCATCTTTTTTATCAATATCACCTGTGGGATTGGCCTCCTCAGCGTTGCCTCCCCTATGGCACAGGATGTAGCAAACCTGTCGCCTCAAGCGGCAGCCTCCATGGTCGGTCTGATCGGCCTGTTTAATGGACTCGGTCGAATTGCTTGGGCTTCTGTTTCAGACTACATTGGCCGGGGAACAACATATATTGCCTTCTTTTCCATTCAAATAATAGCCTTCTATCAATTATCTTCCACTACAAATGCTTTCGCCTTCCAACTCTTGGTTCTTCTTATCATTACTTGTTACGGGGGTGGATTTGCTGCGATGCCCGCATATCTCAGTGATTGTTTCGGTACCAAAGAATTGAGTGCGATTCATGGCAAAATCCTTACTGCTTGGGCTTCTGCCGGAATCGTCGGCCCCTTACTTGTCGCATGGATTCGAGAAGAAACCAGCAGTTATACAAGCACCTTGCATATTTTTTCAATCTGCTTTGTATTTTCCTTGCTCATTGCAATTTACTTGAAAGTAAAAACAAGCCCTCAACGCGCAAAAGAACTATGCCCTATCGAATAAAGTTGGTATAAATAATGCGTTCTCTTTCGGGTTGTGGAACGCCTGCAGCTTTTCCTGCTTCAATGGATTTCAACAACCATGCCATGTTGTTTCCCAATATACGCATAATCTGCATCCCTTCCACATCCTGTTTGACCTCTTCAGCGTTGGTTCCATGAACCATATTCCAATACCGAGAGGAAACGACCGGCATATTGCTTATCGTAAAATATTTATTGATTTGATCAAAGGTCGCAGTAGTCCCTGCACGTCTGGCACTGACAACTGCGGCCGCCGGTTTAAAGGCAAAGGCACCCGTTGTTATGTTGCTGTAGAATAAGCGATCCATGAAGGAACTCAACATTCCCGCGGCCGAGGCGTAATGTACCGGGCTGCCAAAAATAAAACCATCGGCTTGCAGAACCTTCTGCGAGAAATCATTTACGATATCATCAATAACGCATTTTCCGGTTTTCAGACAAGAATGGCATGCCAGGCAGCCGGAAATCGGCTTTTTACCAATATGGAATAGCTCGGTCTCAATTCCTTGCGCTTGCAAAGCCTCCTCCACTGCGCTCAATGCGGTATACGTACAACCATTCACGTTCGGACTTCCATTCACTAATAATACTTTCATCGCCAAACACTCCTTTCCTTGTTTTACTCTGTTACGAAATGTCGATTTAGAGCCCTTTTGATTCGGGAATGAGCCCGCCGCCATCGAGTACGATTGCTGCGCCTGTAATAAAACCGGCTTCATCACCGGCAAGATAGGCCGCCAAATAGCCGACATCCTGCGGCACACCAAGACGTCCAACCGGAACACCTTGTCTCAGCAATTCTATAAAATGTTCCGGATTCTCCGGTTCTTGTTCGTTGGCATATTTTTCAATCATGGGAGTCAGAATGCATCCCGGGCAAATCATATTTGAGGTGATACCGTTGCCGGCAAATTCGACCGCCAAACTCTTTCCGAAACCGATTAAAGCGGCTTTGCTCATTGCATACGCGGTATCTCCGCCATCAGAGACATAGTCGCCGGTTACCGATGACAGAGTAATGATTCTTCCGTATCCGGCCTTTACCATATACGGCAGCACACACTGGGTAACATTCCAAGGTCCCTTGACATTGATATCCAGATTCGTGTTTAAATTTTCCTCCGTGGCCTCAAGAAAAGGAGCACATTCCATAACCCCTGCATTATTGACCAGAATATCTATCTTTCCATAGGCGACAATGGTTGCTTCGACGGCCGCTTTTACCGCCGCCTTATCTCTTACATCAAGACGAAAACCGATTACATCCCAGCCCTTTTCTTTCATTTCCGCCACAACGCTGTCAACTTCCGGTCCCCTGCTTGCAACAGCGACCTTTACTCCTTGAGCCGCAAATGCTTCTACGATTCCCAGTCCATTGCCTTTTGTTCCGCCGGTAACGAACGCTACTCTGTTTTGAAAACTCATTTTCTTTCTCCTTCCGCAGTCATCGCGTTATACAACTACTATTTTCCCTAATTTGCTAAGTATATTTAGAACCAGTATTTCGGAATAATTTCCGTCGAAATGTCCTTTTCCCGAAACAAGGTCGACACAACTTCCTCATAATCAGCTATGCGCTCTGCTTTTTTAATCCTTTTCGCCTGCTTTGCATGGTCCGGAAAAAGCAAAATCATGTAAGACCAGACCTCTTTCATTTTATGCAATAGATGGGTATCCCCGGAAAGCACTTTTTTGTAATCTGCATATATTTTATCATGGAATTCTTTCACAATCACTTTATCTGTTTTGTTGTCTCCTAAAATTGCGCCGATTAAGCCCGGATTGATGAGCAAGCCCCTCCCGAGCATCATCGTGTCTACATCGGGAAAATCGCCGTGGAATCGTTCAAAGTCCTTAACAGAAAAAAGATCGCCGTTATAACAGACGGGATTTTTGCTGAGACTTAATGCTTCCTTAAACATCGCATGGTTCGGTTTGTTTTTGTAAAAATCTTTTTGTATTCTCGGATGGATAATCAGTTCCTCCATGGGATATTTGTTATAAATCTCTATCAACTCATAAAATTCTTCCGGTTCATCTTTTCCTATCCTTGTTTTAATAGATATCTTTGTGACCGCTTCTTCGAAAACTTCTTCCAAAAATGCATTTAGTTCTTCTCTCATTGCGAGAAATCCTGCTCCTCGGTTTTTGGAAACTACAGTACGATAAGGGCAGCCTAAATTTAGGTTAATCTCGTCGTAGCTCAATTCCTTGATTTTCTTTGAAGTATGAATGAAATCCTTGGCATTGTTTGTCAGAAGCTGCGGAATCAGCACGATATTACCGTTGTTTTCAGGGAGGATATCCTTCAACTCGCGATTTTTGTAGCGATCGCTTTGATTGGCAAAAATAAATGGCGCAAAATATTTATCGACATGATTGAACAAGGAGTGGTGCGCGTTTCGATAAATGTAGCCGGTCAGTCCCTCCATTGGGGCAAAATAAAATTTCATAATAGGCCCTCTATTCCTCAATCTGCCATTCAGACTCACCGTATTTTATGAAATAGCAACCATCTCTCTCAGTTAGATTTTTGCACAGCAAACTAAAACAAGCACGAGACAACTTTGTGTCCGCTTCCCAAAAGAGCGAAACATAGGGTATTTTATTTTTTATCATGATGTTGCCATTGCCAAGGGGCAAAGAAACTTCTCGCGTGTCATGCAGCTGCAATCGGAGATCACTTCCCTCTTCGCTTAATGAAACTGCATAGAAAGGAACATCTTCTACCCTCACAAAATGCTTTTTGTTCTGATAGTCAATATAAAATACACCCTCCTCATCTTTTTTCAGATGAGAGACATACAATAGAAGGATCTCTTTTCTGCTTGCAAGAATGCCATCAACATACCATTCACCTTCATTATTGATATAAAAATCGGGGTTGCTCAAATACTCCAAGATTATTCCTCCGTTCCCTTGTGCTCATACTTTTTTCAAGAATATTGTAACATATCTCACCCAAGGCTACTTAACTTGATGGAAAGGTAGACAATATATGCTGTAACAAAAACAAATCCCGTTCTCCTTGAAATCCGGCTATAGAAAAAGGCGGGTAAAAATAGCAAGACGGAAGCACTTAGCATGACAAAAAGATCAAAAGAAATGTCCGCGCTGACCGTTATGGGATGAAGCAGGGCACTGATACCAAGAACAAAAAGAATATTAAAAATGTTGCTACCTATTATGTTGCCAACCGCGATGTCTGTTTCCTTTTTGTAAACAGCAACTAAACACGTTACCAGTTCTGGGAGTGATGTTCCAAAGGCCACAACAGTGATTCCGATAAACGTTTCGCTCAAACCGAGAATGCTTGCGATTTGGACAGCGCCCTTTACAGCTAAATCTGCCCCCCCAATCAAGCACAGCAGCCCAATCAGGAACAAGGCTACCTGCTTCAGTAAAGATTCTTCTTTGCCGCTGATACTAAGCATATCGGTTTTTTCATCAGAGCCTTTTGCAATTGTATTTTCTTCACATATTTCTTCAAGTAGAACTGCTTCTTGATTATCTACATACTCAAAAACTTCACTTTCAAATTCGCTAATAGGCACTTCTTTTTCAAAAGCTTTTTTTGATTTAACAAAAATGTATCCTAAAAATAGTACCATTCCTGCCAAAAGAATAATTGCTTCAACCCTTGATAAGGAATAGGAAGTCATAAGCATAATGATTAAACAGAGTTGCACAAAGATAGATATCACGATTTCCCTTCTTGGGATCGAAGAATCGACTTCAAGGGGAAAGACTAACGCGGTAACGCCAATGACGATTGTAATATTTACAATACTGCTACCGATAACATCGCCCAAGGTAATCAAATTTTTCCCTTCGATTCCTGAGATTATTCCAATCGCAGCCTCCGGGGCACTTGTGCCGATGGCAATAATAAAAAGGCCGATGATAAATGCGGGGATTTTTAAGAGCTTCGCTATCTTTGAAGCCGCTTCAACCAAAACATTTGCACCTTTTACTAAAATAACAAGGCCAAGTCCCAACATTATATAATTCGTAGCACTCACCTTCTCTCCCTCGTGTCATTCTGGAAATATTAGTTTTAATTATACTATTCTCTTTCAAAAAATGCCAAGCTTTTGGTTTTTAGGAGGCCACGACAACAATCCCTGCCACCAAATAAAACACCGCGGCAAGGAGAAAAGGAACCGCGACAAGAGGCAATGCCGTCCGAGCATAGTCAACATTTTTTATTTGTGCAGAATAACAGGCCAAAGTAACTTCTGATCCAAAAAAGCAAAGACAACTGCTTGCAACAGTCGCTGAAATGATAGCTCCGGAGACCAAAAGCAGATCGCAATCCAACGCGCGCGCAACCGGAATGATGATAGGAAAGGAAATCGCGCAGATTCCCCAAAAATTCCCCGCGGCAAACCCAAGTGCCGATACAATCAAAAAAGTGATCACAGGCAAAAACGCCGGACCAACTCCTTTTTGTGCAACTCCGATGACAAAATCCGGCAAGCCAAGCAGGGCATTGATGTCACGCAACATAAACGCTACAGTAACGATGCTGATGACCCCCATCATATCCTTGAACCCCGCCAAAGTCTTATCCAAATATTCACCGGCTGTCATCAATTTTTGAGGCAAATAGAAAATGGCACAAAAAAGCAGGCAAGCCAAGGTTCCATATAGGATTTCTCCACTGACAATGGTGATTCCGGTCATCAAGGTGATAGGGATTAAGAAATTGAGTACATTTCCTTTTTGCTCAGTCTTCCCCTCGCCTTGCAACTCACCCTCGATTTTTTCAGGAGTCATTGTATCTCCCGTTTCCTTTTGCGCCGATAATTCCCATACTTTTTTCATTGGCCCAAATTTCGGCAGAATATTGGCTGCATACAATGCCCCACAGAGTAAGGCAAGCAAGGGGTAAAACATATACGGAATCGTGTGGATAAAAGTAATCAAGCCCATCTCTTTTGTGCTTACACCGGTGGAGACGATTTGAGAAGTCATAAAAACACCCCAAGTAGAAATGGGGACGATGACACAGAAGGCTGTTGCGGTGATTCCGCATAGAAAAGCGAGCATTTCGCGTGGAATTCGAAAGCGGTCTGTCGCATTACGCATGGCAGAACCGACGGTGAGAATAGAAAGCCAATCATCAATAAAAATAACCATCCCGAAAAACCAAGTCGCAAGCAAAGTCGTTTTTGTTCCCTTGCAAAGCTTTGCTACAATGGTTGAAAACCCATACAATCCTCCGGAAGCTTCAAAAAGCGCCACCAAACTTCCAAAGGATCCGCAAACCAACAGAAGCCATATCCACAGATCGCTACCGAGGACTCCATATATCACATCAATCCATGGTTTTGCGAATCCTTTTCCGTACAAGATAAAAGCACCTACTAAGGTTCCCGCAAGCAAAGAGGCCGTCGTTCGTTTTGTGACGAGAACCAAAACAGTCACTACTACCACCGGTAGCAAACTTAAATACCCGTAATGTTCCATGGCCAATTCCCTCCTTATTTATGCTTTTAAGGCACTCAAAGATGCTCCATGTTTTCATTATAGCACTTCCATAAAGTAAAGCGAATCCAATAAGTACTTCTGTTGCCAAGTCTCTGCCAGATTCCAAAGCAAGCGTTTCATGGCCTTTGTGGAACCGCCCTGACTCACCTTGTTTAGGTTTTGCTGAACGCGCAATCGAGTCTTCTCATCCGCCAATTCCCTGAAATAACCCCACACATGCTGTGCGGCATTCACCGCATTTCCAGCTGTGACCGGAGTCTCCATCGCCTCATCAATCAATTGGTAAAACGCAGAGAGCGGATATGACGTCTTGTCTTTCAAAAGTTGCCTGATCTCATTATAACTATTTGGCGAACGTTCGAGGACCAAATATTTATAACGCTCCCATTCCTTTTCTAATCTTTGAATTTTCGGTGCGGCAATGGCATTAATACATTTTATCGCAGATAAATTTTTGTCCTTTACTTCCAACATGATGTCCATATCCTGTTGGGGCAGAGCGGAATAAAATTCTAAAAAATCATCAACAGCCAGTGTCGCAGAATGCGCACCGGCTCGTTTTTCTTTATCGGCTTGAGAGTAATGCAATTTGGGGACTCCGTCGCTTGCTTTCCAAGTCTCACTGCAACCATGAATCCATTCCGACACCGAACGGGAGTTGTCGCAATTCACTTGATGATGAAGGTTGTCAAACACAACGGGAATGCATTCGCTTTCGCCGATGCGAAGCACATCGGATATGGTATATTGACGATCGTCGTTTTCGATTACAAGTCGCTTTTGCACGTTTGCATCCAAACAATGGTATTGCTTAATAAAACGTTTCGTCGCAGCATCCTTATCTCCATAAACGCCCCCGATGTGAAGAATCAGTTTATGTTCTCCACCGAGCCCCATTGCATCCAAAAACCGCGTATGGTAATGCAAATCGTCGATTGCCCGCGCCACGACGGCTTCATCCGTTGAATTCAGTACGGTATATTGCCCCGGATGCATCGAAAGGCGAATGCCGTTTGCCATTGCCTTTTGGCCGAGTTCCTGGAGTTTATCGCCGAATTCCTCCCACCAACGCAATGTGTTTACAGAGTGCGAGCCAAAGGGAATGATATCTGAGCTGATACGAAACAGCTTGATGCCGTTTTGTATGTTATAGTCTACTATTCTGTTGAGCGATTCCAAGTTCGTTTCAATTATGCTTCTCAAAACATCAGGAGTCGCATTTTTCATGCTGCAAGTCCTCTGTTTTGTGCCTGGGACGCCCACCGTCAGGCATGCGTAGCCAATATTCATCTTTGAATCCCCCTGTTCATTCCACTATTAGTGACACAAAAATCTATCAGAGAATTTATAGAAACAAATAACTCAAGGCATTAAAAACATATCCGATTATGATAATTCCGACAGTCACAACGCCGAAAAATACCGCCAAAAGTTTGGCTTTAACTACCCTTTTCAGCATAATCATGGAGGGGAGAGACAAGGCCGTAACACCCATCATAAAGGACAGGACAGTGCCGATTCCCACGCCTTTATAGACCAAGGCTTCTGCAATTGGAAGCGTTCCGAAGATATCGGCATACATTGGTACCCCAACTACTGTTGCAACAATGACCGAGTACCATTTATCTTGGCCAAGGACAACGGAAATCACTTCTGCGGGAATCCAGTTATGGATTAAAGCGCCGATTCCAACTCCTACCAGAATATAAATCCAAACCTTTTTTACAATATCCCTTACTTGTTCCTTTGCAAAATCGATTCTGTCGTTTACTCTCAGTTCAGCCTGTTCCATTTCCAACATTGGATTATTAAAAACAAAAGGCTCTACATAGTTTTCCATTTTGGCCTTGCTTATAACGCTGCCCCCAATTACTGCAAGGACCAGACCCACAAGAACATAGGCAACCGCAATTTTCATATTGAATATACTGGCCAACAGAAGCATCGAAGCCAAGTCAACCAGCGGAGAGGAAATCAAGAACGAAAACGTCACGCCAATCGGAAGACCTGCATTCGTAAATCCAATGAAAAGCGGAATGGAAGAGCAGGAACAGAATGGAGTTATGGTTCCTAACAGCGCCGCAAGAACATTTGCCGAGGTGCCTTTATACCTTCCCAGTATTTTTTTTGTCCGTTCCGGTGGGAAAAAACTCTGTATATAGGATATCGTAAAAATCAAGACGGATAACAGGATAAAGATTTTCACGACGTCATAAATAAAAAAGTGCAGACTGCCGCCAAGCCTTTCTGTCACATCAAGGCCAAACACATTTTCAACCAAATACTTAACCAAGTCCGACAGCCACTGCATTTTTAAAACCTGACTGTTCAACCATTCAAAGATACCCATATCAAAGCTCCTCCTTTACTTGCAAGCACAACCACATTGATTCAGATATTGGATTTTATCCTTCAGTCCGTCTCTATCTGCGACAAGTTTCGGATAGGCTTCAATATCATGCATCGTATCTTTCAGCAAGTTTAACAAGATTTTGTTGTTTTGCTTCAACGCATAAAAAACATATTTTTCTTTTCTTTCGTCTTCTACTAAATTCAAATCTCTAAATTTAGAAAGGTTTTGTGATATTCTCGGTTGAGAAACACCTAATATCCCACTTAATTGGCAAACGCAAAGCTCTTCCTGATAGAGGAGAATCAACATTCTCAACCTCGTCTCATCTGATAGTAATTTAAATATATTGGTTAATTGATCCACTGCTGTTTCCTCCTTTGACAAGCAAGCTTTCGGTTTCTTTTTCATATTACTATATGCTAATATGATTATATTATATTCTGTTTTCGCCTTCTGTCAAGCCCAATAAAAAAGTTGTGGTATTCGATTTCTCAAACACCACAACTTTTTATTACTTTCGCTTTACTTTGCAGTATAGTTTACTCCATCAAGTTGGATTCCTGAATAGTTTTTTAAATCGACAAGCTCTGTAAAAGAACCAATCACCATTACTTCCTCGTCATCCTCTTGCGCCATTCCCCCCTGGTATCCAAGTTCTTCATCCAAAGTCCCGTCCTGGTTAATCAGTCTTACCTCTGCGAAGTCTGCCTCCATGCCTTCCACTTTGTAGTAGTATCCGATTGAGGACAACTCAACAAGTTCAATTTCTGCTTCCTCCTCAGGATAAAGAGTAATCGCTTCCATGAATTCAGGAATATCAAATTGCATGCTTAACCCTTCAAATTCAATCGTTACAGGCTGTGAAAGATCTACGTTTTCAAGTTCAAAATCACAGCGATACGCTTTATAGTCCTTGTTTTTATTGTCATCGGTATACTGAAAAATTCCACTTGATCCCTGATTGGGATCCCCGCTTAGAAAAATAGGTTTTATCGTCATCGGAAAAACGTAATGTTTGTCAGTATTACTATTTATGATTCTTCGGCCTTCCTCTGTAAGAGCCTCCGTACTTACGACAAAAACACATTGGTACTTGTCCGCAACAATTCCCTCTATATTGAATTTGATGTTCTCATTTTGAACACTTTCAATCGTTTCTACTGTTCTTTCGCTGTAAATTTGGGTATCATTTCCCCAAAATCGCTGCAATCCATCCATATGTGAAGCTCCGACTGCCACAATGCTGCAAACCATGACGGCCGCAATACAAAGCAACGCCCTTCTCATGTGCTTTTTGTTCTTCACTCGGGTAGGATTTCCTACAAGCATTTCTTTTCGTTCGTCCTCCCGCATTATTTCTGATTCTTCAATCCCCGCCTTTTCGAGTACCTTCCTCTTTAAGAGGAGTTCTTCATCGAGAGAAAGAGTCACCTTGTCTATTCCCGTTAAAAGAGTTTCCGTTTCCTGTAAAGTCAACTCATCCAAGCCATTTAGCAATTCAACAATATCGTCGGGGGTATTTTTTATATTTTTACTCATTTTCAAGACCTCCCATACCATTTCTCAATTTCTTTAACGCTCTTTCGTAGCGTTTTTCTATTGTTTTCACCTTCATATCCAAATCAATGCTAATTTCTCGAAGAGTCTGCCCTAAATAGTGCTTTCTGATTAGAATTTCAGAGTCCGGAGATCCGAGAGCTTTGACCGAAGCAATCAATTTTTCTTTTTTCTCGGTCTCTAAAATTCCTTGCTCCACATTTTCATTTGCAATCAATATGTTTTGCAGGTTGTCATCATACAAAGAAATGTCTTCTTGTCTTTTCGTTTTTTTATGAAACAGATTAATTGCTCTCCGCTTCGTAAATACTGCTAAGAATCCTTTTATTGAACCCTTTTCTAAATCGAGTTTATAGCGATTACAATAAAATTCATAAAATACATCACACACGAATTCTTCGATATCCTCCTTGCTGCAGGTCCCTAAAAGTTTGCTGTATGCGATTTTATAGACAAAACCCAAATATCTATCTGTTAATTCAGCATATCCTTGTTGTGGGTCTCTATTTAAAAGAGCTGCAAGCTTTTCATCTGAATCATCCATCCAAAGTACCTCCTCATTTTTTCTAAGACGTCTCATCTATTACATTCAAATTTATTTTACCAAACCCGACGTCTTTTGTTAAATATGCAAGGAACGTGAATCCTTCAAAATTGTCCTCACCCTTTCTATCATACACCAAATTTTTTCTCAAATGCCAGCTTGTCGATGGAACTGCTGTTTTGAAGCGCTTTTTATATAAACGAAACGATTGAATTTTATTATAAAAAGTGTTATCATATTTATTCAAGAGCCTATCTATATTGGCTCTTTTTTTTACGAAAAGAAAGGCAACAACATGATAAGAATTGAAAACCTCTCCTACTCCTTCCCACAGAAGGATTTATACAATAAAATTTCATTTACATTAGAAGCGGGTCAACATTGTGCTTTTATTGGCGCAAGCGGCAGCGGTAAAAGTACGCTGGTAGATTTGATTATGGATCCGGAACGCTATCTGTTTGACGGGACATTAGAGATAAACCCTGCTTGCAGAATTGGCTACGTAAGCCAGTTTTCCCAACCCGACAAAACAAAAGACATCACAGTGTTTGAATATATTGCAGAAGAATTTATCAAGCTGCAAAATGAAATAACTTCGATTTGCAGTGAAATGGAAAGCTCCTTGGACCTCGATCCCTTGTTGGAGAAGTACCAGCAAGCCTTGGAGGCCTTTGCCTCAATCGGCGGAGATGATTTTGAAAGCAAAATCAACAAAAAACTAAATTTAGCAAAGCTAATCCATCTTAAAGATCTAAGGGTCTCCGAGCTTAGTGGCGGAGAATTCAAGCTGATTCAAGTAATCAAGGAAATGTTGAACCACCCGGACTTAATGATTATGGATGAACCGGATGTGTTTTTAGACTTTGAAAACCTCAATGCACTTAAAAATCTCATCAATGCACATAAAGGGATTCTCTTTGTCATTACGCACAACAGATATCTGTTGAATCATTGCTTTAATAAAATCGTGCACCTTGAAAACACGGAGCTCCAAGAATTTGAAGGAAGATATATCGACTATAACTTCTCATTGCTCGAACGAAAAATCGAGTTACAGGAACTTTCTGCTGCCGATACAGAAGAAATCCAGCGAAATGAAGTCTTAATCGACAGACTAAGATATATCTCATCCTACAATTCCGAATCTTCGAGAGGCAAAGCGCTAAATGCCAGAGTAAAAATACAAGAACGACTGGAAGCACGCAAAATCAAAGCGCCTTTCGTGAATATCAAGCAGCCGGATATCCGTTTACGCACAGATAACGAGATTGAAGAAAGCATTGCATTAAAAGTCAAAGGTTACAGTGTCGCCTTTGACGATATTCTTCTGAAAGATGTTAACTTCGAAATCAAGTCCACTGATAAAGTGGCTCTCATTGGTTCTAACGGTACCGGCAAAACGACTTTGTTCCGAGACATTTATAAAAACAGTCTTCCCTCCATTGAGATAAACGAAAACATTGAAGTGGCCTATTTATCGCAGCTTCAAGGCGAAATGCTAAACGAGGCGAATACGATACTGGAAGAGTTCTTTGATGCCGGGTTTAAAACAAAGGAAGAAATCATCTCACATCTTTTAACCTACGGGTTTGAGGAGGAAATCATCAATCAAAAAGTCGCCGCCTTATCTGGCGGCGAAAAGAACATACTTCAATTAGCAAAAATTTCTTCGAGTAAAGCAAACTTCTTGCTTCTCGATGAGCCGACAAGCCATTTAGACACCTATTCGCAAATAGCCCTGGAAAAAGCCATAGAGAACTATAATGGCGCCATTCTCATGATTTCTCATGATTTTTATTCCATTTCAAACTGCATGGATTATGTTTTGCTCATTGAAGACAAGACGATTCGAAAAATGAATATGCGTAAGTTCAGAAAGATGATTTACAGCAGCCATTTTGACCGAGACTATTTGGAGCTTGAGCAAAAGAAAAAACTACTGGAAACGCAAATAACGTTGGCTTTAAAAGAAAATGATTTTACACTTGCAAAAGTAATTCTGGAAGAGTTGGAAGCTCTGATTTATTCCTGATTTATTCGCTAACCGAAAGAGGACGGCATTTCAGATTTGCCGCCCTCTTTTCATATCTTCCTTCTCTAAAATAAGATTGTCTTTTCTTCTTTGGGGTATCATCAAAGGGAGAAATCCATCGGAGAAAAACGAAAACAAAATAATACAATACAACGATTTCATTTTAATAAACCTAAGGGGCGGCTTAATGAAAAACAAATTAATCGCATTGGCAAAGACATTTCTCGCAGAGCATTACAAGTATCAAAAGGACTGTCGGAGAATCATTTTGATTTATTTGGCCTTGGGTTTGTTGTGGATTTATGCTTCTGACAAAGTTGCATATCTGCTTACTCCGGAACCGGAAAACCTTTTGCTTCTAAGCATGTACAAAGGTTGGACCTATGTCGGAGTGACGGCATTGATTTTTTATGCCTTGATAAAAAAGCTCCTGAAAAAAATAGAATTATCGGAGAGCGAAACGGCTTACCTGATTTTTCATGATGTTTTAACAGAAATATACAACAGGCGATTTTACGAGACGCAAGTATCTCTTTTGGACAAGGAAGAGAACTTACCCATTTCCATTATACTTGCGGATATTAACGGGCTGAAAGTTGTTAACGATGCCTTGGGTCACCAAATCGGAGACCAAATTCTAAAAAGAGCCGCAAAAGCAATGCAAGAGGTTTGTCGAAAAAATGATGTTTTGGCTCGTTGGGGCGGGGACGAATTTGTGTTATTACTCCCCAAAACAACCGCAGAAGAAGCGGAGGTCTTCATCAACAAAATTCAGGAAAACTGCATCTCCCACAGCGAGGAAATGCTTCCCGTAGATATGGCTTTGGGCCGCGCAACTAAAAACGACAAAGAAACCAGCATATCGGAAATTCTCAAAAAAGCAGAAGATGCAATGTACAAAAACAAGATGGTACAAAGCAAAGGCCTTCGCGGAAATATCATAAATATGATACTAAAAACATTATACGAAAAGAACCCAAGAGAAGAAGCGCATTCAGAAAGAGTCGGAGAAATTGCTGCTAAAATTGGTGCGGCATTAGGCTTTTCAGAGATTGCCGTTTTCCAGCTCCAAGCGATAGGACGCCTACATGATATTGGCAAAATAGGAATAGCCGAAGGCATCCTTAACAATCCACGGCGGCTTAACGAAATAGAACTGGAAGAAGTGAAACGGCATCCCGAGGCGGGATATCGGATTTTAAGTGCAACAAAGGAAATGACTGAACTGGCCGACTGCGTTTTGTCTCATCATGAACGTTGGGATGGAAATGGCTACCCAAAAGGATTAAGCGGTGTAACTATTCCTATCGAAGCAAGAATCATCGCTTTAGCAGATGCTTATGACGCCATGTCGAGCGAACGCCCCTACCGCAAGCCGCTGCCACCGGATGCTATCTACAATGAAATCAAGAACAATGCAGGGCATCAATTTGATCCTGCGATTGCTCAAGTTTTTTTAGAAAAAGTAATCAATTCCCTATAGAATCTCTTTATTAAAATGTCCTCTTGTGTCGGTCTCCTTATTAAAGACAGCTTTATCTGCTCCGCCATTTAATTTATCTAAGGCCTTATTAATGGTTTTCACAACCTGTTCTTTTGATTCCACTGTGAAGTTTAATCTGAATGCCTCGATTCCGTTTATGCTTGGTAGCTCATCTAAAAGATTAAGCGTCTTCCCATTAAGAATCGTTGTTGTACAATCGTCATGGCAAATGATAGGGAAGGTTCCATGCTCATCTTTTAACTCATAGCTATTCTTTTTGCAAACATCGCACTGATTCATTTTTTTCAGCGGACAATATTTTGTAAATAGCATAGGAGCTCTACCATATACAATCATTTCCAGTGCAGGATAGCCCTCATTTTCTTCGTAATAGGCATTCATTAAATCTTCCATTTGTCTCTTATTCAATTCATAAGATAAGGTCACTCGTTTCGCACCCAATCGATATAATTCATAGCAACTGGTAGAATTAACAACATTAAAAGAATAGTCCGTAACAAAAGGATTCGTTTTTCGGTAGTGATAAATTCCGCCATATCCTCCGATTAGTACTTGCCCTTCTTTTTCTTTATAATCGTTCTGGTTTCTTCTAACAACGTTTTCAAAATAAATTTCCTTAATTCCACAGCTCACGCAGGCATCATACTGTTCCTTCGTTGTTACAGCGGCCGTAAGGTATGGTTTTTCAGGAGCAAAGCTTATTTTTTCTTTGGCGACCAAGGCCTTGGTTCTTTTATTCTTGCTGTTAAGCTTTAAGTCATATAATCCCTGTACAATATCTCTTCTTGCTACATTTAACATTTTCGATGGAATAAAGGCATTGTGTTCCTCAAAATCGACATCATGAAGTTCAAATATCGTATCGTTTAATTTTGAAAATTGCTTGATTACCTGCTCTTTCGTTGATGGGTTATTCATTGCTTCACCCAGGATTTCCTCGCCTTCATAGGAATAATGAAAGCCTAAGCCCTCCGCCTCAATCATCAACTTTGCACCCGGAGATGCATACACGCTAATATCCAGGTTAAAACGCTTAAATTCTTTTTCCAGTGATGATTCTAACTCTTTATAGTAGAAAGAATCTTTCGTTATATATACTGCATCGCCCTTGGAGAGCTTTTCTTTGATTTTGATGTAGCAGACATCCTCTGCTTTGTTGATTAAGTTGCCATCTTTATCATACAGTTTTACAACGTTTAAAATAACATCTTCGTTGTTATGACTGATTCTGATGATATCGTTTTGATTTAGAGTACGTGTCAGTGTTATTTCATACATGTCTTTCACGCTCTTGCTGATATTTCCAATTTCGTAACCAAAGTTATTCGGCCTTAAGATGTTTGTGATATCTTTCGGATCTTCATGAAACAAATAGCCTTTCGTAAATGTTCTATTGAATGTTTTACTCAGATTATCTTTATCTACTTCGGTTATTTTATGATCTAAGGCCATACGATATTTTGATACAACATTAGCAACATACGCAGGCTCTTTCATTCGACCTTCTATTTTTAAAGAATCAATTTCTTTTAAATCATCGATGTGATCAATTGTGTTTAAGTCCTTCGTAGATAGAATATAGTTTTTCCCTAAAGAGGTCTCTGTTGTCGTATCAATTACTTCATACTCCTTACGACAGGAACCAACACATCTTCCGCGATTTCCGCTTCGATAGCCGATTAATCCGGACATGAGACAGTTTCCGGAATAAGATACGCATAACGCACCGTGAACAAAAATTTCTACCGGTATTTTAGCGATTCTTTTGATCTCTTTTACCTTTTCGATCTCAACCTCACGCGCCAGAACAACTCTTTTAGCGCCAAGTTCTTTCATTAATAAAGTTCCGTCTACATCGTCGATTCCCATTTGCGTTGAACAATGCACGTCCATATCAAGAAAGTTTTCAACTGCATAATCGAAAGCAGCCAAATCCTGCACGATAATTCCATCCACACCAATTTCATTTAATTCGCGCATCTGTGCTTGCATCTCTTCCCTTTCGCTTTCAAAAACGAGGGTATTCATTGTGACATAGATTTTAACATTCCTCAGGTGCGCATACGTAACAGACTCTTTTAACGATTCTAAATCAAAATTTGATGAATATGCACGTGCACCAAATTTTTGCATTCCTAAGTATATTGCATCACAACCATTAGAAATTGCAGCTTTTAAAGCTTCCATATTTCCTGCCGGTGCTAATAATTCAGTCATTTTTTCCTCCATACCCCTCAATTACTTTGATTTTTATGCAGCCTAGGCTGCTTTGAATTTGTCACAGTCGAATTATAACAATTCACACTGCACAACACAAGGACAGTTGCCAAAACAATGACGTCTGTTTTAGGTCGTGCATAGATTTGCATATACAACCAGATATAAATAAAAACTCTAAACGCATCAAATACAATGCGTTTAGAGTTTCAACTTTGGAAACAATACCCCGTTACATATAATCCCCTCTGTGGTTTTACTTATCGTTTTTTTATATATAACAGTTTGAAGTAACTACATGACAAAACCTAGCACTAAGAATCCAAGCGCGGCCACTGCGAACGGAACCATAACAAGAGGCACCGAAGTCCTAAAATAGTCAACCGGCGTGGTCTGCGTAGAGGCAGCCGTTAGGATGACGGTGTCGCTGTAAAGGCAAATATGTCCGCCAAAACATACGGCCGAAATCAAGGCGCCCGATGCCAAGAACAAATTAACATCTAAGGCCGATGCCACAGGGATGACGATGGGAAATGCAATAGCTGCCAATCCCCAGAAGCTTCCTGTTCCAAACGACAGTAAACCAATCACGATAAAGACGATCAGCGGAAGCAACGACGGATGCAGCGATTTCAAAGCGACTTCAATCACCATGTCAATCAGTCCAAGCTGTGTGGTGGCTTCCATAAAGACATAGGCAAGGATAATAATGATAATAACCGGTGTCATATCAACAATCCCTTTCATGACAGACTTAAAGAAGCCCACGAAAGAAAAAAGTCGTTGTGGAAGGTACATCACAAGGCAAAGGAGAAGCGCTGCAAACAGACCGATTACGATATCCTCTTTCCATATCGTAAAGAAAACGACGAGTGCAATCGGCAGAATAAAGTTAATCGCTCTGCGCGGTTTTCCCTCTGACGCCTTTTCCTCATCCGGCAATTCCACTAAAGCTGCTTTTGCCTCCGGCGAGAATACTTCTCCTGTGGTCAATGCTCTTTCTTCTGCTTTCTTCATCGCCCCAAACAAGGGTATCACTCCAAGACAGAAAAGAGGAACGGCAATGACTGCCAACCAGCCATAAAGGATGAACGGCATAGTGGATAGGTATGCACCAAAAGAAGTCGTTCCCTCTGCAACACCGGATTCAACCATCTGGGTTCCCATAAAGGCCCCCCAAGTGCTGAACGGTATGACGGCGCAAACCGTTACACCTGTTGAATTTACAATAAAAGCCAACATTTCTCTTGAGATTTTATGTTGGTCACAAAGATCTCTCGTTGCTGCGCCTACGGCAAGGCAATTAAGATAATCATCTACAAATATAATAATACCTAAGATCCACGTGCCGATCAGCGTCTGCTTTCTTGTCTTCAGGATTTTTTTGGCGAGGCCGGAAAAGCCCAACACCCCTCCCGAATCTCCCATGAGGGCAATCAGTGCGCCAAACAATGCGATGAGGATAAACACCCACTGGCTTCCATCATCTGTGAGTACACCGTAAAGTGCGTCCTGAAAAGAATTGAAGGCTCCGATGGGATTGCCCTTTGCAAGGACCAGAAATGCGGACAACACACCCACCACAAGGGATAGGAATGTATCCTTGGTCCAGACTGCTACAACAATCAACAATAAAATCGGAATAAGACTGATGATGCCATCCATAAAAAATTCTCCTTTCATTCAATTACTTTTGAAATACAGTATATTTATATAATAAAGTGGTCATGTCATTTAAATGAGTTCTCAGACATGCCAATTTCCCATATCGCCGCTGCAAAGATCCTGCAATTTAGTAGGAGTGCTTCTATAGAAATAAATTCGTTTTCCTCATGGCAAGTGTCCTCCTCACCGGGGAACAACGGCCCCCAAGAAATCACATTGGGCATTGCTTTTGCGTAGGATCCTCCATACGCGAGGGCATATTCGTTCTTTCTCCCCGACATTTTTTCGTAGGCGCGAGCAAACGCTTGGATGAAAGGTTTTTCTTTGCTCACATATACAGGCGGAAGATTCTCAAAAGAGGAAATCACACCGCCAAAACTCGCGGCAAGCTTCTCAAAGCTTGTAAGGATTTCTCCGAATTCCGTACCATATACGTATCGAATATCAAACACTATGGTAGTAGCATCTTTCTCGGTTTTAATCATAGTCGGGGTAAAGATGTTCCTATGCACAAATTCTCCGTTATAGTATTCACTTTCACTGCGTAATCCTAAGGCGGAACCTTCCCGATCAGTAAAGTATTGCAACAGCATATCAAGCACCTTCGAAAGAGGATTTTCCCGAATCCCCATCTGCGCGAGCTCCGCCGCCATTTTCAAAATGGCGTTTTCCCCTTTTTCGGGTTGGCAGGCATGCACCGCTTTCCCATTAGCAACATGCCTGTTTCCATTTACGATCGCTTCACATTTGCCCGGAACTACATTGTGAGCGCTGCCTGCTTCAAGTTTCGAAATCACCTCATTAACACCAATCGGCAATGTCATGCTTATTGAAGCCACGCCTTTTTCAATGTTACAAACAGGAAATTCACCATCAGGCGTAAATCCATAGTCGGGAAGAGGAAACTCAGCGACATACGAATTCATATCCTTCCATTCCGATTCTTCCCGCGTCCCTAATATCAATTGTACTTTTTTTCTGAATGGTTTTTGTTCTTGAAGTCCAAGCGTTTGTACCGCTTTCATCGCATATAAGGCGGCAATGACCGGGCCTTTATCATCAACGGCACCGCGGCCATAAAGCAATCCATTTTTTATCGTCGCTTCGAAAGGCAGAGTGTTCCATCGATCTATTTCTCCCTCATTCACAACGTCAAGGTGAGCGAGAATACCAAGGACCTCTTCCCCTTGTCCCATCTCAATCAAACCCACTTCACCTTCCAGAAGTGAAGTCGCATGAAAGCCTTCTCTTTTCGCGTTTTCCAACACATAATCCAGGGCTTTTTTTACTTCAGATCGTTGATCCGTAATGCTTGGAATTTTAATCAAAGCGCTCAACGATTCTATCATTTCTTCTTTATATCCATCGATTAGGTGAATCAGTTTTTCATAGATTTCGTCCATGGCAGTTATCCCTTGCTTTCCCCATCGAGTTCACTGTAACTAAAATGTTATCTCTTCAAATAAAGAATAAACCCCGGAGCAACTCCGAGGTCAATGGTTTTTTTTATTTAATGGGAGCATAAATTCGATAAAGTGCCATTCGCTCACCTTGAACATAGTAGTTGGTATTCTCCCAACCAATAATGTCTCCAAGCAATTCATATCCGTTCGCGGCGGCATACTCTATGGTAGGGCGTATCATATCCATAAAATCATCACTATATTTGACCTGTGTACAGATACATTTTTCAGCACTTTCTTCGATAACATCCTTATGCAGTGCCTCATCAAGGATATGCGCCGGTTTATTAATGGAAAGATAACGACAAACCTTGTCTGGCTCTTCATAAATATTGCAGTAAAAAGAAAGTGATACATCGCGCCATTGCTCTTTTGTGAAATTCATTCCCTCTCCCAAATAGTGAGCCAAATGGCTTTCTTCATCAAAAAAGCCGGCGTTACGAAGTGTCGGCGGCATGGCGCATATTCGAAATTTCCCGACCAGTGACAATTCATCCTCATAGTTTTCCTGCCAATCGTCCAAATTTTTTAAAATGCGTTGGTATCTATCAATATTCTCCTGCGCTTCCGCTTTGCGTTCTTTGATAATATCGCCAATTTTTTCAACTTCCAGCCCCTCAAAAATGGATCTGATATCTTTTAGCGTCAATTCCTGATCCCGATAAAACAAAATATCAGAAAGCATCATGACATCGGTAGAGGAATATTCCCAGTAGTTGTTCTGCTCATTCTTTTTCGGTGTGATAATGCCTTCGCGCACATAAAATCGAATCATCTCTGTCGAGATATCCAAAACTTTGGCGATTTCTCCGACTGTCAGATATATCATTTTTCTTCTCCTTTTGTGCAAGCATTTTATTGTATTTTATCACACATCACAATTTCAAGATAAGAATTTATTGTATAAATAAAAAGAGTGCTCCATTTTTTTGGAGCACTCCACTTTACAATTTATTTCATATTACTCTTCAAAATGAATATTGCTTAGTATTGTTTCATAGTCTGCGGCGATAGAATCGAAGGTACTCGCTTGGTCTCCAAATGTAATAGCATAGGTTTCCTCTCCCACAAAAACATAGACGTAAACGTACTTCATGTCCATTCCGCTGATGCTGCAAGTAAATGTGAGTTTTCTGGCATCCTTTTCATCTATCTTGATTTCTTCAACCTCTCCTTGAACCTCAAGATTGTCGAAAGATTTTTGGTACATTGCAAGGGCTTCTTCGACGACTTCATCCAAGGTAGTTCCCGCGAAGGGCTCTGCTTTCGCCATAAAACTTGCCGTCCCCTTCATATAATGGACAGGGAGAACCGACTCTTCCATTTTCGTCCAACCATCAGGTGGTGCAATTTCGATTGTTGTAGTAGTTTCCGCTTTCTCTTCAGCTGCAACAGGAGTGCCGGAAACTTCGGGTGCAGACTCCGAATCTTTTTGCCCGCAGGCAGACAAGGTGACCGTCATAATTAACAAAAAACAAAGTAGCAAGTATCTTTTCATAAAAACCTCCTTAAATTATCTTTCCCTCAACTTTAACATATTTATATTAGTTCATCACATTCTGCAGAAAGCGCCGGAAGATTGCTGCGACCTGCGCACGCGTTGCATAACCTTGCGGGATGAGTTTATTTTCATTTCCGTAGATTAATTTTGTAGTCACTGTCCAATTCTGTGCGTCTTTTGCATAAGTGGAAATGCTGTTGTAGTCTTTGAATTTCGAAATATCAACAGTTCTTTGCTTCGTATCGTAATTTTTATATTTTGCATACTGATATAAAAGAACCGCCATTTGTTCTCGCGTAACATTTTTTTGGGGATTTGTGCCATCGGAAATACCCTTAGTCATAGCCCAAGAACGCGCCTCATTCATATCTTTTGGGGATTCCCCATCCATTCGTGCCAACACCACCCAGGCCATCTGCCGAGTCATGGCAATATCCGGTCCAAAAGTGCTGTCCGACACGCCTGAAAAGAATCCTCGACTCAGGGCATAGTCAATCGATTCCTTCGCCCAATGTCCGCTGATATCATTGAATTTCTCTGTTGCCTCTGTATAACCAACCCCATAGAGGGAAAAATGTCCCGTCGGAAACAGGATGGCTCCGACCTTTTCATCGTAGACAGAGTTGTTGATGCGGATGGGGTTTCCCTCTTGATCAATATACACACCGAAAAGGCAGCCTACCGCCTCCCCAACACCGGGAGTATAAGGAATGGAGAGGATCGCTCTTCCATTTCCAAGCCCTGTAATACCAACTTCTTTCCCGTCTTTCAGCGTGCTGATGGAGATATTATATACCGGTCTCTTTCCGATTATATCTTTGGCTTCCCTTGGCAGATCCGTTACCGGAGCGATTTTTATGCTAAGATCGCCGCCGCTTTGCCTCTGGATCTCCTGCAAGGCATTCAGGTCAAGTCCCAAGGAAACAGGGGCTCCTCTCAAAGCAAGACTTCCCACCCCGGCGCGTACAAGATCGTTCAGAGAGTTTCCTGTCAGTGTGGCTGTGAGAGAACTTGCTCCCTGTGGCATGGCAACATCCAACCCCACGGTAATACCGTTTGTTGTTTTCCCTAAGATTTTATCCTCTCCCTGCACCTTGGCGAGGAGATCCCCAATCGTTCCCGATGTGATCAAGGCACTGGCAGAACCGTTGTTTTCGAGCCTTGCCTCTATGGATGCGGCTGCCTCTACAGACTCGTTTGGTTTTGTTTCCACAGTAATACTGTCCGCAGGAGGCGGATTGCTTGCCTGAGAGCCGCTGCCTCCTTGTCCCGTGGATCCATTAGTCTGTGCTCCGCCGGTTTTGACCCAGACAACACCATCTGCACTGTTTGCCGTAGAATACGTGTGGTACCCTTCTTTGGTAGTTGGCTCGGTGCGATCCAGAATAGTTCCGTCTTTTGTCTCTCCATTGATTTTGGCATAGGTTCCTCTGGGGTCGATGGCATCTTCTACTGTGACCTCACCTTGAGAATTTACAAACACGGCGATGCCATCCTGGCTTTCCTCAGAACAGATCCCCAAAATCAGAGCTTTTGCCTTTTCGTCCACATAAGCGCCATAAGTGAGCCCTGTGGCGGCAGAAGCGGAAACATTTTGTGCGGTAATCATGCTGTCCTGTCCTGTTGCATAGATGCCTTTCGTGCCGCCCACAACATCGCCGGTTACTATAACCCGGCTTCCACTCATGGCACAGACTCCTGTCTCAAATCCATTCACATTTCCGCCCACAGCAATTTGGCCGCCGCTTTCCGAAAGACCTCCGTAAGTCACACCATCCACATTTCCTGCTACATGAATTTCACCCTGGTTTGTTGCATGGGCCGCTATGCTGTCCGGTTCTATATGAGAATACGTTCTCACGCTGGTTACCTCTGCCACGCTTCCCACTCCGTCAGCCTTTACTCCGCAGGTCCATCCCTCAACATGAAATTCTCCTGCACCCGCAAGGCTCAATTTCCCGCCGTTGGAGACCGTAAGGGCCGTAGAGTACGAAGAAAGTGTAGTATCCAAAGTCACAGTATAACCTGAGAGATCCAAAGTAATCTCTTTTCCGTTGAGGAAAAGAGGCTCATAAACTATAATATCTTTCAATAGCGTTATGGTTTCACCGTTTGTTGCTGCCACAACGGCCGCCCGTAAAGTGGGGTACCCTGTTTCGTTGATTCTGCAGACAGTCTCGGCAAGAGCCGGCGGATCAGCACTCCAATGCGCCATCACAGACACATTCTCCGCAGGCATTACAAAGGTCGTTGCCGAGCCCTCTACATCTGCAAAAGCAAGGTTCTTAGCAGAAGTCCAGCAAAGGAAAGTATAATCGCTGCGGCTTCCTGCATTCAGACTGACAATAGTCCCCGGCGTATAGCTGCCTTCGCCGCTCTCCCCTGGATACCCACCGACGAGATCCACAGTGTATGTAGCTGCGGGAGTTTCTTCAAAAATGGCTTTCACCACAGCATCAAAACCCAGCATATAGAATGTATTGTTCACAACGATGACCCCACCGCTTAAGACCTGCCATTCTTTCCATTGGTAGCCCGGGTTTGCGGAGGCAGTCAGGGTCACCTCTGCACCCTCCGCAGCGGAATTCAGCGAAGCGCTTGCCGTCCCATTGCCGTCATTTTGAACAGTAACGGAATACAGGGGAACGGCTTCATATACAGCCGCTGCCGCAACCGACTGCTCCGGCATGGTAAATTTTGCGATGCTGTTGTTTTTCGTGGTACTGTCTACAAATATGACGGAAGGAGTGGTAGTCCATTCCCTGAACCGCTGTCCCTCGGGTGCTTCCCCTGCAGTAATGGTTACGACCGCATCCTTGACATATATGCCGCCACCCGTGCCGTTTTGCACTGTTACTGTATTGCCATCCTTGATCCACACCGTGTTGGTCCCGGTGTTGTAAGTGCGATAACCGGCCTTGGTGGTTGTGCTTACATAATCATTCACCGTTATGGCCGCATCGTCATTGAATTGGATGTAGTCTGGGGCTGTGACTGTGCCTTCTACCGTGATGCTTCCGCCGGCTCTCATCATGGCACCGACACGATTTGCGTTTACGCTTCCGCCGATTTCTGCCACCCCGTCGTATACGTTGACGCCAATCCCCTCCGGATTATCCAGTAAATCGTTGCCGTTTGCGGTTACATTTCCGGTCACTCTAGCAGTGGCATCAGAAACACAAACCCCCTGATTTCCTGCATATACATTTCCACCAACTTCAATCACCGCCCCCGCCTGAGCGTGAAGACCAAAACTTCTAATCCCCGTTGCTGTCACATCTCCTAAAACAGTAAGGTTTGCTTTATTATATGCGTGTGCCGCTTTCCCCTCGACGCCTTGGGCTGTGGCACTGCTAACGGTTACCTGGGAAAGAACGCTGTTTGAAGCTACCGTGACTCCGTACCCCCGGGCAGGCCCGGTTACATTCAAAGTCCCTTCTCCCGAGAGGAATACGCAACCGCCGTTATAAACGTTCAATGCGTGAACACCTTCGACAGAGCTGACCACGTTCAGGGTATGTCCATTCAACGCAAAGGTTATTTTTTTGTTGTCCAAATTGATTCCCTGATTATAATTTATGTCCTTAAGAAGGCAGATGGTTTTGGTTTGTCCCACGGCAACCGCTGCCAGTGCATCCGAAAGCGAGGTATAAGTGAGGCCTCCTTGAATATAGCAGGCATCGTTTGAAACGCTGGTTTTGACCCAGACAACACCGTCTGCACTGTTTGCCGTAGAATACGTGTGGTACCCTTCTTTTGTAGTTGGCTCTGTGCGATCCATAATGGTTCCATCTTTTGTGGTCCCATTGATTTTAATATAGGTTCCTTGGGGGCTGATGGCATCCTCTACTGTTACTTCTCCTTGAGAGTTTACAAACACAGCGATTCCGTCCTGACTTTCCTCCGAACAGATTCCCCAAATCAGAGCTTTTGCCATATTTTCTACATCGGCACCGTAAGTCAGTCCGGTAGCAACAGAAGCGGAAACATTTTCAGCGATGATCATGCTGTTCTGGCCCGTTGAGTAGATGCCTTTCGTGCCGCCCACAACATCCCCGGTGACAGTGACGCGGCTCCCGTTCATGGCACATGCTCCCACCACCTGACCATCCACATTGCCTCCCACCGCAATCTGTCCGCCGCTTTCAGCAAGGGCTCCGTAGGCAACACCGCTCACATTTGCTGCTGCATAAATTTCACCTTGGTTGACTGCATGAACGCCTATACTGTTGGGTTCTATCCATGAATAGGTTTCGGCGCTGGTCACCTCTGCCACGCTTCCCGCTCCGTCAACGTTCACCCCACAGGACCATCCCTTAACATGAAGTTCTCCTGCACCCGGGGCGAGATTGAGTTTCCCGCCGTTGGACACCGTAAGAGCCGTAGAGTTTGAAGAAAACGTGGTGTCCAACGTCACAGTATAACCTGACAGATCCAAAGTAATTTCTTTTCCGTTGAGAACCATTGGTTCATAGCTTGTGACACTCTGTAGTATCATAATAGCCTGGCCGCTTGTTGCAGCCGCCACAGCGGATTCCAGGGTGGCATATCCCGTTCCGTTGATTTCACAGACATTTTCTGCCGCATACGAAGCCGTAGGCAAAAATGTAATGCTCATAGCGATGCACAACACCACCGCCAACAACCGATGTTTCCTATTCTCCAAATTCACTGAAATCTCCCCTTTCCTGTGTCGTCTCCGCAGGAAGCTTTGCCCCGCGGTATTCTCTAGTGACTTCCGCTTCATCCGCAACGCAAAGTTTCCGGTAGATGGAGCAAAACAACTTTTTTGCGGTCTTTCGATCAAGAAACATCGTTTCCGCCGTCCAACGCGCCGTATATCCCATTCGAAACCATTTAAAAGCGGCATACTCTTGCTCTGTGAGCAGTGCTATTCGCCACTGTTTTTTCTGCTCCTCATCCATGCCCTCGGGCGGGATGATATCATCACCATTGACCGGCAAAATGAATTTAAACCAATGCATGGCATCCTCCTTCATCCTCTAGTTTCTATCCCATTCTGCACCGGCTATTCTGATATTTCCATATCCCAATTTTGGGAGAAACAAAGAAATACCCCTCCCAAAATGCGGAGGGGTATAAAAATTCAATGTATGGCCAATCTGCTACTTACCAATGTCTGCTGCTATTTATTATTATTTCCCATTGATTCTACCCCCATCGAGCGACCAAACAAAATAAACAACTCCGCACGACTATTGATTCCGAGCTTTTTATAGATTGCCTTGTTATAGGTAGAAACCGTAGAAACGGTAAGCCCCAGCTCCGGAGCGACCTGCCGAAGAGTCATCCCCTGTAGCAGCAGCAAAACCACCTGTTTTTCACGGGGAGACAGATTTGTATCATCCAGACTCGATGCATATTCGTTTTCCGCACCGTTTCCCCCTGTTTCTCCGGCAAACGAGACCATGTTGATCTGACGAAACTCTTCTGACCAGCGCGCAAAAAACAAATGCTGGGAAAAGGCGGGAGAAAGCAGAAGAAACAGCAAAAAGAGAGTCGCAGCGGTGATAACGGCAACCGTCTGTGTCATCATTTGCATGTGCAGAATATCCATTCCCACATAAAGAAGGCTAATCATCCCCATACATAAAAGAACGAGATACTTGTGCATACGAAAATCGCAGAACTTATTCGTAACACAGCCAATGAGATAAAAGGAGACCAACAGCCCCACCTCTTTTAGTTCAGAAAAAAGATAGGCCGCCTCCGGAACCTTCAGATACCACATGAGATGCCCCAAAATAGAAGCAATGAAAAACACATTGCACATAGTCCAAATACTTCGTTTGAACGCCACCTGCAGGAGAATGCAGAGAAAAATCAATCCAAATGCGACAATGCCCCATATCAGGGAATCCGCAGGATGCTGAAAAGCGAAGGCATAAAAACCCGTTATCCGAATGGCAAAGTAAGCGAACAAGAGGAATAGAACAAGCCAGATACTGGAATCGAATTTTTTGATTTCTTTCTTTCCCGTCCCCCGGTAGTCTTTCTTTTTCGCAAAAAACATGCAGGAACATAACGCGGCCACCATAGCCAAGGCAAAAATTTTCCGGATAAGAGGCGGAACCGAAGCATATTCCGAGGTAAGCTCCACTATATCAATGAAGAGTATCATAAATGCGCTTCCAAAAAAACGTTCTGCATTGTTCAACATAAACACAAACGAAAAGCTGCTGCTGGATACGCATCCGCCAACACCGGCCATAAAGATCATATCGCACACAAAGGCAGCATATCCGCCGGGAAGAAGGAACCAAGGGATAAAGCCTATCGCAGTAATCAGGGCGGAGATTTTTGAAATAGCCGATATGTTTTTCTCATTGGAAAGGGAAAACATGACGATGGCTCCCAACCCAAAGGCGAGAAAAGTACTTGTGGTGTGGGAAAAACCGAAAACACCCATGCCATCGCCCAAAATAAAGTCCTGCACGTTGATGAAAACCATAGCTAAGGGAAAAGCGAAAAAGTACTGCAGAAAGCCCCTTTTCCTTATACTTCGGAATACCAGCATTTCCTGTGCACTCCAAAGATTGCGCACAGAAGAGACCAATACTGATACATATCCTTTTTGCCTTGCCTTCAAATCTGTCATTCCCAGTTCTCCCGAATTCCTGTTTCTATGTCCATTTTACTTCTATACTCAAAAAAATCCACATAGCTTCCTTTTGCGAATCAGAGTCCACCATGGTTTATCTTTTTTCCAATACGAGATTATAGAATTTTACTTTGCGCTTTTCGATTTCCCTCGACTCTGTGAGAACTTCGGCCACTTTACAGACATTCCCGTCTTTGTCCTGCACAGAATCTCCTATACAAATTTCAGAAATCGCCTTTACCGTTCCATCGTTCATAGGGATCAATACGTCCCCCTGCAAATCAAAATAGTCTTCCATACAATTCATATTACCTTTCTCCTCTTTCTGATTTTTTTTCATTTCTTCATTTTCTCCTTTCGGAATCAGCGACCAACGGTTCCGATAAAACTGGATCGCCGCCGCCCCAATCAGAACAGCCATTCCCACTAGGGCTGCTGTCTGCAAAAGAACAAATTCCCCTTTAAACCCTTCCGGTGCACTTAAGAATTGATAAATGCCAAAATAGGCCCAGGCAATGGGCAAAGGAAAGGCGGCATTGCGAATTTTCAGGAGCACCGCAAGAACCAAAAGGACAGCAACAGCAAGTGTCAGTATCGCCCAGATATCATCCGCTATTCCAAATCCATCCCAATTCCACTTGACTAGCATGGCAGCCGTGTTTACAACGGAAGCAATAAACAGCCAGCCTGCATAGACCCCAAAAGTTAGGGGTAGCAACCAGTGTTTACCCCCATTCAACTTCAAGAGTTTTCGGCAAATCAGGGACAGCACAATGACAAACCCGAAAATCAGAAGTACCGACAGTTCCATCTGCACGAAGGAGAATGCCACGATCCATGCCGCATTCAGGATACAGGAAATCCGGAAAAACAAAGTGATCTGTCTCACCGCATTCGTATAATACAGATCATCTTTTTTCAGGATCATCACAACCAAAGCGATTATCAGGAGCGAGTAGATGACGCTCCAGATGCTAAATGTGGAGGGACTTGGGGTAATGAGAGTCACAAACATGTCAGAAATTTCTTTTTGGGAAAGCCCGTTAATCACACCCAATGCGCCAAGAGCATTGATGAGCAAAGTCACTGCTAAGAACAATAAATTGATCCATGCCTTTTTTCTTGTTTCCATAGGGGAACCTCCTTGGTTGCACTCAATGGTTCAACAGCCATTGTGAAATAAGCATCCCGCCTGTTCTGTTTTCAGAACTTTATCAGTTCTCCATTGGAGTCCCTTCGCAGTGGCTCCCAAACGAGGGAGAGGGCTCTCACCACACAATCACGCTTCAATGGTCTGATTTCATACGCGGTGGTCTCCTCGCTCTTTGTATCGAAGCTTGTAATGATTTCGTTCATTTCCTCCTGCAGCTGCCCTTCCAGCTCAGCCAGCTGCTCGCGGTAAACATCGACAGTTTCCTTGGAACGGCTGACATCTCCGAATTGCTTTGCTTGACGGCTCATCCCCCTTGCCGCTGTGGCGGCTTTACCCAGGTTGGTAGCGCTGATGACCTTGCGGCCAAATAATGCCCCAATTACGGTTGTTCCGAGAGAAATAGCCGTCTGAAGGGAGGCGTCTTTTGCCTGGTCCTTTTCACGCTGCACCGCCTGCTCCGCTTTTCGGATGCGTTCCTCAAGGGCAGTCAACTTTGCAGCATAGGTGACCCGAAGTTTTTCCACCGCCTGATCCCGAGACTCTCTTGCCTCCTGCTGCAAACGCACCCTGAAATCTCTCTCTGACTCACCCGGCCGGGATACCTTTTTCAGGGCTTCATTGCGGAAAAGCTGCAGACTGGAATTGCGAAACAGATATTCTTGGAGATCCGACTCCCATGCCGCATAGTTGGTTTTTTTGTTGCAGGCGGCAGGGAGGGGGGAATATGTCGCCCCCGGAGCGCCTGTGGTTTCCAAGGCTTCTGCCGGAATCCCAAGGATTTGGCTCTGGCTCCAATCCACAGCAACCAGGCCGTCGTTGACGGGAGCCAACCTTATCATTTCCACCGCGTAAGAAATCCCGTTCTTTTTGTCTTCATAATTTACCACAGCAAGGCCTGCAATGGCAGCCCGATAGGTCAATCCCTCACTGCTGCCCCGATAAGGCAGGAAAGTCTGGGTAACGGTATCCGGCAGCTGCGGCACGGTGTCTTTTGCAGAAACACTGACAGACGTGGCCAGTTTTGGATTGGCGGGCGCTGCAGATTCTTCGGACTGTGAAACCGTTATTTGATGTTCCACCGGAGGTGCCTCAGCTTCCGGCGGCAATTGTGCCTTGGAAAGAAGCTGAATCTCCGCACGATTCAGAGGCCCTCGCATGTAAGAAAGGCACCACCGTGTCTCAAACAGCGCCGGCTGCTCCTCGTGGACATTATTCATGAGGAAAACCCTACTACTGAGGCTGGAAAGCAGCTGATCCATTTTCTGCCGGTCAAAAACACTTCCAGAGCTCATAGAAGCACCTTCCAGACCGTCAAGCAGACGATCCTTATCACGATCCGTCTGAAGCCGTCCGATGAACCAGGTGCCCATATTGGCCAGCCCTTTATAATCAAGATCAATCGGATTTTGCGTAGTAAGCATGACCCCGAGGCCAAAGGCCCTTGCCTGCTTCAAAAGGGTCAGAAGCGGCGTTTTCGAAGGAGGGTTGGCAACGGGAGGAAAATAACCGAAAATCTCATCCATATAGAGAAGAGCTCGAAGGCTCGAAGTGCCTGTCTGCGTACGAACCCAACTGACCATCCGGTTCAGCACCAGAGAAACGAAAAACATCCGTTCCGCATCCGACAGATGGGCGATGGACAATATGGAAATTTTAGGTTTTCCCGTTTCTGTGTATAGCAGCTTATCGATATCCAAGGGAGTCCCCTGCATCCAGGAAGCAAAGCTGGGGGACGCAAGAAGGTTGTTGAACTGCAGTGCCAGAGAAAAACGTTCCTTTTGAGGATAGAAGGATTCCAGATCCATGACGCCGATTTGGTTGAATGGAGGTTCCTGTATCAGGCGAATCAGGCCCGGCAGATCCAGATTTTCGCCACTTTTCCAAGCAGAAATCATGATATTCGAAATCAGAATGTGCTCCCTGCTTCGGATTGGATCGGCATCAATTCCCAGCAACCCCAGTAGACTGGCAGCCGTACCGGCAGCCAGTTCGTTCAGCGCTTCCGCGTCATTGCGGATCCCTTCCGCAGGTAAAGCACAAAGACGGACGATAGACACGGGGTTTCCTGCGGTACTGCCGGGCGTGTAAACCACAAGATCGGTTTTTTCACGCATGGCTTTTATTCGCTGCCCGTCCTGCTCCCATTCGGCGAGCCCTTTGCGCCAGAGTTCTGCCTGTGCGGCACCGTACTCTTCCTGGGAGAGCCCTTTCTTCTTTGCCTCTTCGATATTGACCCAGGGGGTGAAGTCCGCCGGGGCAAGATCAGGGAAAGATAAAAGAAGATTGGTCATGTCGCCTTTGGGGTCGATGACCAGCGCCGGTATTCCGTCAATAGCTGCTTCTTCCAGTACCCCCATGCAAAGGCCTGTTTTCCCACTCCCCGTCATGCCGATGCACAGGGCATGTGTCGTAAGATCTTTGGAATCATACAGCAGATACTCTTCCCCTCGTTTTCCTGTTTCGGGATCCAGTTCCTTGCCGAGATAAAACATTCCCAGTTTCTCAAATTCCTGCATATTCCCTCCATTTCAAATCAATAAGCTCATGAAAATTATTTTTTTTATCCATTTTTATGACATTACAAAGGGTCTACCTGTCATATTATAACATAAAGTACATGGATTCGCTATGAAGTTGATTCTTTCGCCGAAAAAAGAGGCTACACTTATGCGTCATTTTATTGACCTAAGCTTAGCCCCTTCGTTTTGTCCAATTCTATTTAATTCTACAACAAATTGTACAAAAGAGTGAACATCTCCTGACGCGTGATTTCTTTTTGGAGTGCAAACAGATTATCTCCGATACCGTCTGTAATTTCTTTCTCTCCCGCTTACTCTTTCAGCAGAAATTCTGTGCAATTCTTTCGTAATTCGGCACTGACACGCCAAGGGTCTTTCCCATTCGGACCACTTCAAATACCAGGCCGTCGAGCTCGGACTCCCTGCCCTGCCGAAGGTCACGCTGCATCGAAGTAGAAGCAGCAGGGTCCAGTTGGTGCAAAATATCCAGATTTGTTTGGACGATGTCCACCTCAAAAAAAATACCCATTGCCGCAGCAAGAGATTCGATTTCGCGCATTAACGCGCAAAACAGTTCTCTTATCTCACCGGGCTTCTGGGCATCCCCTGCGTCGCTGTCATAAAACTGACCGCAGGCCGCCATGGGGGAGACATAGGAGAATTTTCGCAGTGCATCCCAGGCAATGTGATCGCTGAGGATTCCCGTGATTCCCGAATCATCCAAATCCTGTTTCACCTGCGACAGCACCGGACGAAATTCTTCCGGTTTTCGGACGCCAAATACCACCCGAAAAATATCCCCCTTCAGAAGGAGTATCCCGGGGGATTTGATCTCTGCCGCAATGTAGATACAGCCATCGGTTACCAGAATTTCCGGCAGCAGCTCCTGCAATTTTCCCCCGATTCCGTAAAGGTTCAACAGGGGAATCACAATGGTGCCACTGTGGGCAATTCGGCGGATGAACGGGATGGTTTCCGGGAGGGAATACCCCTTAACACACACAAAGATGATATCCGGTGATTGCCGGTACTCCTCCATGGAGAAGGCTTTGATCGGTTTGATTGTGTAATTGCCCCTGCCCGTGGTTTCCATGGCAATGCCATTTTCTCTGACAGCCGAAAGTTGAGCTCCCCGGGCAATGACGGTTACATCCTTTCCTGCTTCGGTCATGGAAGCAGCGATGCTGCCCCCGGTGCCGCCTGCTCCGATGATCAGATATTTTAACGGTGTTTGATTTCCTGTCATAATCGATTCCTTTTTCGCAGTCATTCAGCAGATTCCTATACTCCAACATATAGTCATCGACTCGCATGCTTGATGTTATACATAAATTCGTCGGCCTTGCGGATAATCTCCTGGGCATTATGCTCTTTACTTGAAAAGATGCCGATGGACAGCGATAGTTGTGTGTAATTTTGCGTCTGCACATACTCTTCAAATTCCTTTTTCAGCTTTTCTGCCTGCATCTCTGCTTCAGGGAAATCTGTATCCGGAATAATCACAACAAATTCATCACCGCCAAACCTTCCGGAGATTGGGAAGCACAACTTCATGATATCACCCAGTTTTTTTAGCACCACGTCCCCTTCTATATGACCATACGTGTCATTGATCCATTTAAACTGATTGATATCGATGAATAATAAGGAAATATTTTTCTTTCCCCTATTTTCTTTCACCATGTCTTCTAGGCATTTCAATAAGTGCCTTCTGTTATATACTCCTGTGAGTTCATCCGTTATGGATGCTCTGTAAAGCCTGATTTTCTCATGAACATAATGTCGATTGATAAAGGTGATGATTAGAGAAAACAGAACCACGACAATCAGAAAATTAATGGTAATATCATTAATCTGGATTTCCTTGTTGGGAAATGGAACAAAATGGGCCGGATTGATTAGTTCATAACGTATCATAAACATCGAAATACCTATAGCGACGACAGGAAAGACAAATTCGAACTTATACTCAACGAAAAATACAGCCAGAATAATAATTAATATTGCATAGTAACCGATTGCGCTGGAAATGCCGGGAGAATAATACCATGATAGGGGCAAGTAAATCCAACAAAAAAAGGTCATACAAATTAATTTGGCAATGTATCTGCGCTTCTGATTTTTTTTCTGATAGAACCAAATCCCCATAAGCACAAGGAGCGCCATAACCGGTTCCAGAACTACCGACAACGGCCTTTGATTAACAATATCACTGAAGGTGCCCAATACCGCCACAAACATTGCGACAATCTGCAAAACACTCAACACATCATATCTTAAATCCTGTTCATAATTCTTCATTCTGCCCAACTTCTTTTACACATCTGGTTGATTAGTCGACCGTTACTTTCTTTCCGTCACGAACAAAGTGTTTTCTACGTATTTGATCCCCAGATGAGCTATTTTTGTCAATATTCCTAGATCATCAGCCAATCACAAACATTATAATATATTTATATCGAAAACACACTGATAAAGTCAAATAAAACGGGGCGACGTGAATATTGGTACTTACGAATTCAGCCCATTACAGATGGATGGATTTATTGACTCCCCAAAATGCCCATGCTATACTTTTTAATTAGGATAACAATTACGAAGATTTAAGGGAACTGCTCCACCAAGTCTTGTTCGCAAATCCGCCACTCAACAAAGTAGACAAGGATGGTACAAATATGAGAAATTTAAGAAAGTTCGTTATAACAGTTCTATCAGCTGCATTAGTGCTTACTCCCATGACTGCGGCATTTGCAGCGGATTCTCCTTCAATAGGAAACCTCGACAAAGCGGTGACACTAAAAGATCTGGGACTCTATTCAGGACAAGATGCAAACGATCCAAAAATCGGTTTAGAAAAGGGATTAACAACACAGGATTCGCTGATATTTTTAGCAAAATTGTTCGGATACTATGATGCTGCCGCTCAACTTACACAGGATGATGTCTCTGAAGCACTAGCAAAATTTGAGGACGCTGCCTTTATATCAGATTACGCCAAAAAGGTAGTCGCCTATTCAACATCAATTCATGTTCTAAGCGGTTCCACAAAAGATGGTAAATTCTTTGTAGGAGCGAAGGATACTGTTACGGCTGCCAGATTTGCCACCTTCATGCTCAAGCAAATGGGCTATACCGTTGCGGATTACAAACAGTCCGTTGGGAAGCTTGCAGAAATTAAAGGAAGCAAAATTAATGCCCAGATAACGGGAGATTTAACCAGAGACGCTGCCGTTGGGCTAATGTATGGTGTGCTGACAGCGGAAAAGGGCAGCGGAAAAACGATCATTGCAGATATCGTTGGTAATAATGTGGACTTGAAGGCAAAGGTTGAACAACTTGGTATACCCGGAATTGAACCTGAGCAGCCTGCGATATCGAATAATAGGCATCACCATGTAATTGAGTATCCAAATATAGAAAAAGCCGAGTTAACGGCAAAGAATAAAATTACGCTTGTATTTAATAAGAAGATGACAAGTGTGAGTGCAAGCGACATCGAATTAACCAACTTAACGACACCGGGTTCGATTAATGTTTCACACTGTGAATCAACTGCTGTGAATGGAAATGGAAAAACAGAAGCTGTTTTAGTACTGGATCAAGAGCTCTCGCCGGATGGAAAAGATTCGACAGGAGCCACGATTGGCATTATTACTATTGCTGATCCGCTTTCCGTTTCAGAATTGGGCATTAGACTGAGCGCTCAATTCAGTATTGGACTTAATG
The DNA here is from genome assembly GCA_028693645.1 of Eubacteriales bacterium. Lineage (GTDB taxonomy): Bacteria > Bacillota > Clostridia > Peptostreptococcales > Anaerovoracaceae > STD2-154. Next base: position 76,339 of record JAQUUY010000002.1, read on the forward strand.
ATAAAACAGCTCCTGAAATTGTTATGTGGACTCCTGAAGACATAAGCGTAGCTAAGGTGATAGGCAGTGGAGATATTGCTTCACCGCAGGTCTATGACAACGACTATACGGTATCAGAAGGAGCCATCGGCACCGTAAGCATTTTTTTCTCTGAAGATATTGATGAAGCGAGTCTTACTGCGCAAACATTTTCAGTAACTGGCTTCACCATCACAGGTATAACAGCTCCGGCCGGAAGCAAAACTGTAATTCTTACGGTTCAGGCCGATGCGGACAATACCTCTGTTAACGCTGCCGTAACTCAAAATTCAGAAATCTATGATACCGCCGGCAATGGTTTGGCTCCCGTTCCGGGTTCTCCATGGACCGTTACATTACCACCCATACCGGCATAGGTATTGTAGGACGTCAGCATTGAATTATTCCCTCGTGATTTGTAGAATACTAAAAAAGGCTAAGCTTGTGCGTCATTTTATTGACCTAAGCTTAGCCTCTTTATTTTTTTCTAAATTACCGTTTTTCTTTAGACGCTCAGTTCTAAAAATTGCATGAGAATTATTGTAACCTCGGCACGGGTGGCATTCCCGTTCGGGTCGAGAATATTGTTTCCCTTACCGGATATGAGGTTGTTCGCTACCGCCCATTCCATTGCAGGCTGTGCATATCCTGTCGTTTTGCTGCCGTCCGTAAAGCTGTCCAGCTTCATACGCTTGCTGACATCATAGCCTTTAAATTCAGCATAGCGGTACAGAATTGCTGCCATTTGTTCACGTGTAATGGTGTCGTTGGGACCAAACAGGTCGTTGCCATAGCCCTCTACCACGCCATTTTCATTTGCCCAATCCACAGCCTTGCCGTAGTATGCGTCTGCCAAAACATCGGCAAACATGTTGTCTTTCGTTACGAGCGGCTCCTTTTCCATGCGCCAGAGCACCGACACAACCATGCCTCGCGTGGTGCTGATAGCAGGGCCAAAGGTTGTTGCGGAGGTTCCCGAAAACAACCCGTTTTCGCTCGCCCACGCAATGGCTTCCCGGGCCCAATGAGTTTCAGGCACATCTACAAAGGGTAAGCTGCTGTCCACCGTGTCAATAGCAACGGGGAGGACTGACGTGCCGCCACCACCACCGCCGCCGCCGCCGCTCAAACCGGTGTAGGTTACGGCATAGGTCGAGAACTGAGATGCGTACACATAGATCTGCTCGTTGGTTAAATCGAGATAGTAGGTTCCATCCGTGAAGGGTGCTGCCGCTTTAGCGGCTAACTTAGTGAGCGCAATGGACTGCCCTCCATGATAACGATAGACATTAATATCCGTCTTTCCGCTGAAGCTGAAGGGAAATACTATCTCAAGGACATTTGCCGTGCTTGTCTGCTTATCGACGCCCTTTTTTACGTTCATATCCAGATAGATACCCACTACCTGACTGCCGGACTTTTCTTTAATGGCGTTCTGTTCTACATCCGCAGTATCCTCATCCTTTGTTGTGATGGTCATGGTGATGTCCGCACTTTCTATGAAAGCAAGGTCGTCCAACCCACCAACGGTCAGCGCGAGGGTCTCTGCGTCGGGATCATTCGTCACAACAAGTATACTGTTGTTGGTAGCTGCGGCTGGTATTACCATATCTTGGATCGCATTTGCCGTGATCATCACCAAGGCAGTGACGGTCTTCCCGTCTTTGCTGGCTACGACGTTATAACTCCCTGACTTGAGATTACCGAAGAAGTAGACGCCACCTGCACCGGTCATGGTCTGGGCGACGATGGTGTTTCCCTGCATGAGTTTGACTGTTGCTCCGGATAGCAGCGCGCCGCCGCTTTCCTTGACTGTACCGTTCAAATTATGGCGCGCATTCTCGGTCCACTGGGCATAAAGAGTGATACTACTCGCGGTGTCGCCAGGAAGATTTGTCGCCTCGTACCCGTCAGTATATCTGATCCCCGAGCCGTTAATGCTGGTGTTCCAACCGCTAAAGGTGTACCCGCTCCGGGTATAGGCGTTTGTCTTCAGTGCGGTAGCAACGCTTCGGCCGATGGTCTGTGACAGCATATCGCCGCTGCCGCCGTTTGCGTCGAATCGAACCTCATAAGTGTTCGCCCTCCACACAGCATATAATGTCACCTTACCATTGGCCATAGCGGTGAGATTGCTAACCGATTGCTTATTGGCATAGGTTGCTGTTTCCGCTGTGGAAGAAGCTGACCAGCCCAGGAAGGTATCGCTGCCATGGGTGAAGCCGTTGTCTGCCAACGCCTCCGACACATCATAGGTGAAGCTTTGCTCTCCCATACTTTCGGTACTGCCACTGGAATTAAACGCTACGGTGTAATTGTTAACGATCCATTTGGCATAAAGCGCAGGATTTTCGTCCGTAAGGTTGTTGAGAGACATAAGGGACGCGTTTGCCGCATAATTGCTGCCACTGGCATCGGCTTTGGTTTTCCAGCCGTCAAAGGTATAACCGGGCTTTACAAAACGGTTGGCGCTCACGATACCGGCATCGCCGGTGGCGAAATTTTGCTTATCCATGCTGCCCACTCCATTGCTCGAATGGAAAGCCAGGGAATAGGTGTCCGCCGTCCACTGGGCATAAAGTGTTACGCTGCCGGTCATAGCCAGATTGATTACCGATGCCTTGTCTTCATAGTTCAGACCGGATCCGTCGGATAGGGTGTTCCAGCCGCTAAAACTGTAGCCGGCGCGGGTGAAGGCGTTGGGCGTGAGTATTTTCGCCGCGCCATAGGTATGGTCCTGACTACCCATGGCTCCGGTGCCGCCGGTACCCGCGTTAAAGGTTACAGTATAAGTGTTTGCAGTCCAGACCGCATAAAGAGTAACTGTGCCGTTCTGCGCAGCAGTGAGGTTCTGAACAACTTCCTGATTGTTATAGAGCTTCGAGCCGTTGGAAGACACTGCCCATCCCGCAAAGGTATAACCGCCGCGGGTAAAGGTATTGGTTGTCAGATTTTGCGGTGCAGCAGCGTAAGAGAAACTTTGGCTTGCCATTGTCGTGCCGCCGTTTGCACCGTTGCCGCTAAAAACAACTCGATAGCTGTTAGCTTCCCACTCGGCGGTGAGGGTTATATTTCCTGTCGCAATGATGCTCTGACCGTTAACATAGGTTGTTGCACCATCCGTCCAGCCGGTGAAGGTATAACCGCTGCGTGTGAAACTGTTGGTCGGCAGTTCCTGTGCAACACCATGGATGAAGGACTGCGGTGCCATCTCACCTGCTCCGCCGCCGTTTGCAAAGCTTACAGAACAGTCTTCTGCCTGCCAGACGGCGTAGAGATCCACCGTGCCGTCCATAGTCGAGGTGAGGTTTTGAACTGTTGCGTTGACACTGTAGGCCTTTGGTCCATTCAGTGTTTCAGCCCAGCCCGAAAGCGTATAGCCGGTCTTTGTAATGCTGCCATTGAGCGCCGCTGCCGCGGCGTTATAAGTAAAACTCTGCTCCGTGCTGCTGCCGTCGTTATGGAACACAACCTTGTAGGTGTTGGGGGTCCAGACGGCTGTGCGGGACACGTCGGAAGTACCCATTGTCTGATTGCCCGAAACGCCCCAGCCGCCAAAGGTATAACCGATTTTATTGAGAGCACTGCCATCCATCAGCGTATAGCTCTCACCCGCGTAATGGGCAGCGCTACCGATGAGCGTTAAACCGTTGTAATAGCTGACGGTATGCTTCGCCGCCTCTGAAAAGCTCAGGTTTATGGCGAGGTCAGTCACGTTGGAAGCGGGCGTGAGGAAACTGAACGTCTTGCTTTCGCTGACGTTTTCATCTTTTCCCACAGCAAGGATCTGTGCTACCACAGTGCCGATGCCTGTGCCGGTCAGCCCCACGGTATAGGTTCCCGGCTTCTGGGCCGTTCCAGAGAACGTGATGGTGACGTTAATCGTATTATTAGCGCTGATCCCGCTGTTTGAGGGAATGCTCGCTGTGGCCGTGACACCGTTCTGTGTGTCTGATGCCGGCGTTGTGATTGTATAGTAACCGTTGCGGTCTACATAAGCGTATATCTTAGCATCTATCGCCTGAACACCGTTCATTCCATAGGTGATACCGCGGTTGTCAACAATAGACGTACCGCTCCATGGATTTTCTTCCAAAGTCAAAGATTTTCCGTTGCTTGCTACGGGAACAATGCCCATAGAGGGCGTAACCCCGTTAGAGGAAGTTTTGATATTGCCCCCAGTGATGGTGATGGTGCCAGTGGTTCCAGCGCCATCGCCGGCGCTGTTTCTGCTTCCGGCGCCAATTCCTGCTCCGCCGTTGCTGGTTGCTGTGATGGTTCCTCCGGTAATGGTGATGCTGCCGCTATTCCCTGGTTGATAGCTATCGCTTCCACCACCACCGCCGATTCCTGCTCCAACGCCGTCGCTGGTTGCTATAATTGTTCCTCCGGTGATGGTGACACTGCCAGAGTTTAGACGGGAACCGCCGCCAATGCCTGCTCCACTTCTGCCCCACTGGTTTTTATAACTTGTTGCAGTGATGGTTCCCCCAGTGATAGAAACGCTGCCAGAGCCACTAGAATTGACGCCTCCGTCCCCCGCTCCGATGCCTGCTCCGCCATTGTAGCCATTTGCGATGATCGTGCCCCCAGAGATGGTGATATTGCCAGAGTTTCCATACGTGGCTCCCCCGATGCCTGCGCTACCATCCTTGCCATTTGCCGTGATATTGCCGCCGGTGATGATGATGTTGTTGCCACCATTCCTTTCGGTGTATACGTCACCACAAGTTGCCCCTATGCCTGCCGCACCTGCTAAAGACACAGCTCCTCCTTCTGCGATAAGCGATCCACTGCCGGTGATGGTGAGCGTATTGCTTCCCATCCCCTTGTAAATACCGGCGCGACGATCTCCACCGGTGAGCGTATTGCTGCCCTCAAGATTGATGGTAACATTTCCGGCTGTGTCGGCAATGTCAACACAGCCTTTTAAAGCTGTAGAGCCCGATATTGAGACATCTTTGAGGGTAATATATGCACCATAAGTTGCTGTGATGGATATGCCATTTACCCCTGAGTAGGTTCCTTTGATGATGATGTTGGTTTTGGGGTCAAGGTTATCGCCGCCAATAAGCAGAGTGCCGTTTTGCATAATTCGAATCTTGCCAGTGCCACCATCGTTCTCAATAAGAATACTGCCATTAGCGAGATTCACCTCGCCGGTGAAAGAGAGCGCCGCATTGGCGGTCAGCGATTTGTTGCTGTTGAGATTGGTGATAGTGTAAGGATTCTGCGGAGAACCGTCGCTCCAGCCGCTGAAGACATGACTGCTATCGGCGCTGGCGCTGACGGTCACAGTACTTCCGTCCAGATAAGTGCCGTCGCTTGAGACAGAATCTATGCCCGTGGCGGCATCGAGAAACACGGTGTAATACTGCAACGTCACATTCGGCACGTTTTTCGTAACGGACTTGCCGGTGTAAGTGCCGTTGTCAAAGACATAATAGGTACTGCCTCGGGTCAGACCGGAGAAAGTGCAAGGACCGCTTCCTGCACCTGCTACCGTGCCGGCAAGGCCACTATCGGATGTAGACAACTTTATGTCACGGCCTGTTGCCCCTGCTAAATTCACTGTTGCGTCAAAGGTACCGGACGCCTCCGCGGTAAGCGTCTGCGAAGAGCTGAGGTTGGAGACGGTAAAAGTCATGCCGGTGGACAACAGTGTACTACCGGAGTACCAACCAACAAAGTCATAGCCATCTGTGACGTTGCTGGCTGCAAGTGTCACGGTACTGCCTGCGAGATATACGCCACCGCCGGTAACTGTCGCATTGTTACCGTTCACGCTGACAGTGTAGTAGTCTACCACCGCAGACGCTGCTGCGCGGCTGAGAACTTGTCCAGTGAAAGCATCAGCAGCCCAGATATAATAGGTTTTGGTGGGATCTAAGCCGGTGAGGGCTAACGCATCGTTGCTTGTGCTGCTGGAGGACAAGGTAATGGTCTTGCCGGACTCATTCCAAACAACTCCGTCCTTTTTTATCGTTACCGTACCCGGGTAGGTGTCAAGCTGTGCGGCGGGGTTAATGGTCTGTGCCGCGCTGATATTATTGATTGTGAATTTTCCATCCATCCAGCCCGCGCCGGTAATTTGGTAATAATCCGCAGGCGTTGCCGTTACGATGACGCTATTGCCTTTGAGATACGTACCTGCGCCGAAGACAGCCGTTACGCTGCTGCCCGGTGTCACAGTCACTGTGAAATATTCCAGCTCAGCGCTTGCAGCGGTTGAACTTATCTGTTTACCGGTATATGTTACTGTCTGCGCATCCCAAACGAAATAGGTACCGGTGCTTGGGAGATTGGCGAAGGTATAGGTATTACCGGATACAGTTCCGGTGACCGTTCCCGCAAGCTCGGATTCCGATGTGGAAAGTACGATACTGCGGGGACTTGTGCTCCAATCAACGCCGTCCTTCTTCAGCGTTACAGCAGCGGTATATTTGGTGGCTCCGCTCACTGCGGTGAGGCTGACTGCGCTGTTTACCGAGAAGGTATATGAGTTGGACGCGGATACCAACGCGCCGCTTGCGGTGTTTTGCCAGCGGCTGAACACATAATCCCCGGTTTGAAGAGTTGCAGCAGCTGTGATTTCTGTTCCCTTAAGGTACACCCCGCCGCCGGAGACGGACGTGATGTTAGCACCGGACGTCAAAGCCACGGTGTAATAATCCAAGGTGGCGTCTTTCTCAGAGGGTGTCACAATCTGCCCTGTATAGTTACCGTCCATCCAGACGTAATAGGTTACCAAGGGACTGAGCGCGCTGAAAGTGTAAACGCCACCTGCGTTGTCAGAAACCGTTTGATACCCCTCCCCAGCCACGTCAGTGTCGGAGGTCGAGAGGGTAACTGTTTTACCGGAACTTGGCCAAAGTGATCCGTCCTTATTCAATGTGACGCTACCATTATAGGTGTTCAGCGTAGCAGATGCAGTTAAGTCCTTTTTGCAGTCC
>JAQUUY010000116.1 GCA_028693645.1 Eubacteriales bacterium
AAAGTGGAGCATTTTGATATCACGCCAAATTCAATCCATAAAAATGGGACTCTCATCTACGAGGGCGGCGCGATTCTCGTCTGGCCAAGATATGTTTTCCACCGCATCGTCAGCGGACCCGAAGGCTCCGCCTCCATCAATCTTGCAGCACACTACGAAGGCTTCAACATTGATACGAACTTCAATATTTATGATTTAAATACTGAAACCGGTGAATATGAAGTTATCCGCAAAGGAAGAGACGATCAAAAACCACTATAAAAATCAAAATACCCGTTCACTTCATTTGAAGGAACGGGTATTTTTTATTCCGTTTTTACACCGAATTTATTGCGCTTCGTCTTTTTTGAAACACATAAACCAATCAAGAGGTTTGTATGGACCTTCGCCGGACAATTTCATGACGGCTTCCGCTTCTTCAGAAGTTACCGGAACGTGCAACAAAACGTCATCTCCCGGTTGCCAATCCGCAGGAGTTGCAACGTGCTCTTTATCTGCTTTTTGTAGGGACAGCAAAGTTCTCTTGATTTCAGAGAAATTTCTTCCCGTCGAAGCAGGATAGTAGAACATCGCACGGATAATCCCTTCCGGATCGATAATGAAAACAGCTCTGACGGCTTGCGTATTGGCTGCACTTGGATGAATCATGCCATATTTGTTGGCAACATTCATACTGATATCTGCAATCAAGGGGAATTTAACTTCCTCCCCATTATAGTTGTTCCATTTTAATTCTTCAATCCGCCTTAACCATGCGATATGGCTCGAGAGTGAGTCTACGGAAAGGCCGAGAAGCTGTGTGTTGATCTCCGCGAATTCTTTTTCCATCAACGCAAAAGTCATAAATTCCGTTGTACATACAGGCGTAAAATCTGCAGGATGGGAGAAGAACACGACCCACTTCCCATTAAAATCTTGGGGGAAGTCAATTTTTCCTCTGGTAGTAATGGCTCTAAATTCCGGTGCTTGTTCGCCAATTAAAGGGATTCTGATATTATTGTCCATAGTTTTTTCCTTTCATTGAAACAAAATACAAATTGCTAATATGCCATCGTTTTTTATAAAAATATTATACTCCAAAATGATCCCCTATCGATATGATTTTTCAAAAATAGCAATGCACTCCTCTTGGGTTAGGGAAGCACGGTCACACTTAAATAATCCTCCCATAGTTTTTTTCGCTTTCTCTTCCATCTGTTCAAATTCGTCGGGCCGGATACCATAATCCGACATTTTCAAGGCAGCCACCCCACAATCCTCTTGTAGTTTTGTCAAAACCGTAATGAAATCCATGGGATCCTTTGCCTCTTCCATCCCCATAACCTGTGCCATCCGAACAAAGCGATCATCACAAACATGTTGTTCGATAAAATGAGTGAAATATGCTTTGCTAATCATAATAAGACCCGCACCATGCGGAAGTTCCTGATGATAAGCGGACATTGCGTGTTCCATCGAATGCTCGCTGGTGCAGCTGCTGATACACATGACCACTCCGGAGAGAGTACTTCCAAAGGCTATTTTTTCACGAGCTTCGAGGTCATTCCCGTTTTTCACGGCACGGGCAAGGTTTCGCGCCACATTTTCAATCGCAGTCAACGCATACATATCGCTCATTAAATTTGCCAGACGGGAAATGTAGCCCTCTACACTGTGGAAAAGCGCATCAAAGCCCTGATAAGCAGTTAGGAGCGGCGGAACGGTGCACATGAGCTCAGGATCGACGATGGCTAGCACAGGGAACAATTCGTCAATCCCGCCAAATCCCATTTTTTCCTTTGTTTCTTCATTGCTGATTACGCCCCAAGAGTCGACCTCCGAGCCTGTTCCCGCAGTCGTTGTAATGGCAATGATAGGAAGGGGCATCCTTTCGATCGGCAATCGTTTTCCCGTTCCTCGACTCATATAATCCCAGCAATCCCCCTTGTTGGTCGCCATGGTGGCAATGGCCTTCGCCGCATCCATACAACTGCCACCGCCAAGGGCAACAATAAAATCAACGTCCCTTTCACGAGCATAGGCAGCACCCGCCATAACGGTTTCTTTTAAAGGATTTGCTTCAATTCGGTCGAACACGACCGTTTCCACTCCGGCCAAATGCAACTGCTCTTCCGTACGCTCAAGATAGCCATTTGCCCGTGTGGATTTCCCTTTGGAAATCACGATCATTGCTTTGTTGCCTGGCATTTCTTGCGCATTTAGTTCTTTCAACCTTCCGGATCCGAATATAATCTTTGTTGGAATGTACATATTAAAGCCCATAGCAAGTCCTCCTTTTAGCAATAGTTAAAATTAATCTACGCTTCCTATTGGTTATACCCAAAAACTCATTTGATATCGCAATTTGTTTTGATTCCTTTTAGCTTCCTTGACAGTTAGCTATATAGACTATAAAATAGCTTGATATTATAAATTATAAGGTAGGAAAATGAGTTTATTATGAGTTTATTAACAGTAGAAAATGTAACACACGGCTTTGGAGCCAGACGTATTTTGGAAAACGCTTCGTTTCGGCTACTCAAAGGCGAACACATCGGTCTTATAGGTGCAAACGGAGAAGGCAAATCGACCTTTTTGAATATTATCACAGGACAACTTGCGCCTGATGAAGGCCGCATTGAGTGGTCAAAGAGAGTAACTGTAGGTTATCTTGACCAGCATTCTTCGTTAAAGAAAGGAATGAGTATCCGAGATGTGCTTAGAGAGGCATTTCAGCGGATGTTTGATCTTGAGGCGGAAATGCTTGCCATATATGAAAATATGGCTGTCGCCGAAGACGGAATAGAAGACATGATGGAGGAAGCCGGCGAAATCCAACACATGTTGGAGCATAGCGGTTTCTATACCATTGACAGCAAAATAGAAGAAGTAGCCAACGGACTCGGACTGAAAAGCATCGGCCTTGATAAAGACGTCTCTGATTTGAGCGGCGGTCAGCGTACAAAAATACTGTTGACAAAGTTGTTGCTTCAGGACCCTTCCATTCTTATCTTGGACGAGCCTACAAATTACCTTGATTACGAACATATTGAATGGCTCAAAAAATATCTGACGGAATACGAAAATGCATTCATACTGGTATCCCACGACATGGAATTCCTCAACGCCGTAATCAATGTCATATATCATGTAAACGAAGGCGAGCTTACAAGGTATTCCGGCGATTACGAAAAATTTATGCATATGTATAATGTAAAGAAAAATCAGGAAAGCAAAGCATACGAAAAGCAGCAGCAGGAAATCGAACGAATGGAAGATTTCATTGCTAGGAACAAAGCAAGGGTCGCGACCAGAGGCATGGCAAACAGCAGGCAGAAAGCGCTGGACAAGATGGAGGTTCTTGAGAAGCCAAGGGAGAAGCCAAAACCGTCATTTCAATTTCGCGTAGCCAGAACCCCGAGCCGTGCCATTGTAGAAGCGACAAGCCTCGTACTCGGTTATGACGAAGCTTTGACAAAACCAGTCGATTTTGTTCTTGAAAGAGGCCAAAAGATTGCCATTCAAGGCACAAACGGATTAGGAAAAACGACCTTACTAAAGAGTATATTGGGCCAAATAAAGCCTATATCGGGAACGATTGCGCTTGGTGATTTTCTTCACCCTGCCTATTTTGAACAAGAGGCAGATAGAGATAATTCCAGCACGGCGTTGCAATATCTGTGGGATGAATTCCCTTCTTACACAAACGCGGAAGTCCGTTCCGCATTAGCAAAGTGCGGTCTAACCAATGAGCATATCACCAGCCAAATGAGAGTCCTCAGCGGGGGAGAGAATGCCAAGGTAAGACTATCCAAGTTAATGCAACGGGATACAAACTGGCTTATTCTTGATGAACCTACCAATCATCTGGATGTAGAAGCCAAGGCGGAATTAAAAAAGGCCCTTATGGAATTTAAGGGCACAATTTTGCTTGTTTGCCACGAACCCGAGTTCTATGAAGATTGGGTCACTGACGTATGGAACATTGAGGATTGGACTCTGAAAATCGTATAAAACAAAATCCGTTTTATCGTTTATGATGTCTATTGCAAGAATGCCCTACATAAGAATAGTAAATTGGAATTGTAAGATACAAAATCCAGGCGGGATGCCATACGTCAAAAGTAAATCCAAGGAGTAAATAAACCAGAGTTACGATTAGCGGATACGGAAAAGCCCTCCAGAAACGGGCACTTTGATTTTCTTCAATAGCATCTTCACAAAAAGGCTCACGGGCCTTTTTGTTTTCTTCCTCGGTCTTTACCTCAATGGATTCTTCCGTAAAAAGAAGTTCATCCAATGATACATTATAAAGCTTTGCTAAAAGAATTAAATTGTCAGTATCGGGAGAAGCTTCGGCTCTCTCCCATTTGGAAACCGCCTGACGGCTGACCCCGATCTTTTCGGCTAATTCTTCCTGTGATAAGTTGCTGTTTTTTCTCAATCC
>JAQUUY010000117.1 GCA_028693645.1 Eubacteriales bacterium
CGGCGGTGGCGGCGGCTCTTCCAAAACCACCCCCACCATCGTCACCAAGATCGAAACCGGTGAAAATGTCACCGGCACTAATGTGGACAATCTGGTGAAAGAAGGAAAGAACCTGACGGTAGAAGGAAAAGCCGGTGAAAAACTGGTCTTTGACACAGAGGCCCTGAAAACCATCGACAACCAGACCAAAGACAGCGTAAAAGTGGAAATCAAGGATGTTTCCGCCGACTACAAGAACGAACACCCCGACAGGCTCATCGTATCCCTGACCATTACCGCAGGGGGCAAGCACATCAAAAGCTTTGGAAACGGCACGGCCACTGTATCCCTTCCCTATGAGTTGAAAGAAGGAGAAAAGGCAGCGGATGTTACCGTATGGTATCTGGCGGAGGACGGCACCATGAGTGAAGTGCCCTGCAGCTATGATCCGGCCACCAAGCTGGCCACCTTCAAGGTCAATCACTTCTCACTGTACGTGGTGGGTACAGCAGACACCAGCAAATGGACAAACTCCTTCCGCGATGTGAAGGAAAGTAACTGGTTCTATGACGGAGTTCGCTATGTTTCGGCAAACGGCCTGATGCAGGGAACGACAAAAACGGCATTTAGCCCCAATGCAAAAATTACCCGGAGTATGCTGGTCACCATTCTCTGGCGGATGGAAAACCAACCTACAGTTGCAAAAACAACATCATTCACCGATGTGCCAGCAGGCAAGTGGTATACAGATGCTGTGGCATGGGCCGCTGCAAATAATATTGCAGCCGGGTATGCCGGAAAATTTGATCCCAATGCGCCGCTCACCCGGGAGCAGTTGGCATCGATTCTCCATCGCTATGCGACTTACAAAAACTATGATATAGGCAAAGTGGGAAGCCTCACTGCGTATGCGGACAAACCTTCCGCTTGGGCACTTTCCAGTGTGAGCTGGGCCGTGGCCGAGGGTCTTCTGAAAGGCAGTAATGGTAACCTTGATCCGAAGGGCAGCGCGACCCGCGCCCAGACGGCAAGCATCCTGCAAAGATTCATGGAAAACACAGCAAAATAAATCGTATGGTCATACAAAAAGCCGAGGAAGGGAATTGCCCTTCCTCGGCCTTTTTTGCTTTTTGTGTTCATTTGTGATTTCAGAAACCATAGGAAATCGTTATCTTTAAATATCAGAACGCTCTTCAGTTTTATCTTCCGTTGGCGTTTGTGTTGCCGCGGTCATTTGTTCATATGACAGCATTTTGCTTCTTGATATCAAGATTTTACAAGTGTTGCAGAAATAGCCGATGGATCCACAACCCTCGTACTTGTCAAGTAAGGCAAAACATTTTGGGCAATAATATTTTTCCATGGTTAACCTCCTCGGATCATAGCGCAAGTTCATTCTTCCCGCAATTATGAAAACAGTATATCATTTTGCTATGTTGAATTCCAGTCGAAAGAAAGAGTAAGGCTCTTGGTGCTTAAAAGGACTCTTTTTAGGGTATTATTTTTTAAACTTCTTGAGGAATGGGTGACAATTATGGTAAAAAAATTGAACCTTGTTTTTTTATTGCTTTATCTTCTCGGCGTCATTGTATTGCTTTCTGTAACTTATCGCTCGGTGCAAGCAGAAAATAATCAATATCTGGTTCAACGCTATCAAGAGCATTTTAGGATTACAGAAACCTATTTTAATAATATTTTTAAAGAAATCGAAAATGATTTGCTTACTCTTTCTGATAATGAAGTCGTTAAAAATCCGAAAGATGAGGATTTCACTTCTTTTTTAAGTGCCGAGGAAGCCACCTTCCAATATGAATACAGTGAAGCGGAATTAGCAATCATTAAAATCTTCCATGATACTCTTAAAAACTATCCTCACTTCAACTCCGTTTATATGGGTCGTGAGAATGGAACGTTTATACGCGCGGTTCCAAGAACGAAACCGACGCAATATGATCCCCGAGAAAGACCTTGGTATCTTTCTGCAATGCGAAAGCCGGGAAGCGTCCAAATGACGTCTGCCTATTCGTCTCTGACCAATACGGATATCAATATTGCATTTTCAATCACCATTCAGGATGAAAAGAATAGACCTTACGGAGTCGTCGGTATCGATGTGACATTGAATGAACTCTCAAAGGAACTCTCGGAGATGGATTTGGTATTCGATGGACGTATGGATATCGTGGATGCCGCAGGCACAATTCTTATTTCTTCTTTTGATAATCATATTAATAAAAAATACAACCATGATGCTTCCTATGAGAAAATCGGTAGCTATGACGGGATGTTGGTAGAACGAAACAGCGAATATTATAGACTTACCTATTCGACAGATCTTTTTGATGGCCCTTTTATTGCCTATGCACCGGTAACGCTTGTGGAGGAATACCAAAACAAAATTCTGAGGCAGAGGCTAATCATCAGTTTGCTTATTTTGATGGTGATTGAAGGGTGGAGCCTGTTCTTGATAAGATATTATGTGAATAAACCGATTCGGGCGATGACAAAGGCCCTCAAAGAATCTAGAAACAGCGGCATCCCCGACAAAATGGATGTTAATGTGAGCGGAGAACTTGAAGAGTTTCAAGTACAATATAATGATCTTGTGGAGCGCTTGAATCGCGATGAGGAAGAATTTAAAAAAGCGCGCGAGCTTACTGTTACGAGTTTAGCTTCCCTTACGACGATGCGTGATTTTGAGACCGGTTTGCATCTTGTCAGGACGTCAAAATATGTAGAACTGTTGTCCGAAGAATATAACAAGAACTTTCCTGATGAGTCTCTTCCCTTCAGGAAAGTTGAGATGATGATTCAATGCGCTCCTTTGCATGATATTGGGAAGGTGGCAATCGCCGATGAGATACTTCAAAAGCCGGGTAGTTTAACGGAGCAGGAATTTGAACTGATGAAAAAACATACGATGTATGGGAAAATGACCTTGGAAAAATATGTTGAAGAGGTAAGGCACCAGCTCTTTGTTGATACGGCAATCAACATGGTATATTCCCATCATGAACGCTGGGATGGGGGTGGATATCCCGAAGGGATTAGCGGCGTGAACATCCCAATTGAAGCGAGAATTATGTCATTGGCGGATGCCTATGATGCCATCACTTCTTCCCGCGTATACAAAGCCGCGGCATCACATGAAACAGCAACGTCAATCATAAAAGAGATGAGTGGAAAGCAGTTCGATCCCTATATTGTAAGAGTCTTTCTCAGTATTGAAGAAAAAATGAAAGAAATAGCAGAAACCTATCGCGATTAAGGGCGCTAGGTTTCCGATTACGGACAAACGCGACGAAATTTTTTCGTCGCGTTTGTCCGTAATCTTTGTTCTTTAGGGGTATGAGGCTCCTAACTTTTTTCTATTAGAAGCCTTATTCTACAAAACAACTTCAATGAAGTTTCCTAAAATCGTAGCAACCTCAGCACGGGTAGATGGGGACTGTGGCGCGAATTCACCGCCATTGCGTCCTTTTATTACCCCCGTAGTCTGGCAGTAGAGAGCGGAGGAGTTTGCATAGCCCGAAATACTTTCGGCATCGGGGTAAGTCAGTCTGCTGTCCATGTTGGAGGGAAGGGCGCCGAGGAAGTTAGAGAAACGATATAGAATCGAAGCCATCTGCTCCCGGGTAACAGAATCATCCGGGCCAAACTGGCCATTCCCATAACCGCTGATGATGCCGTTTTTGGCAGCCCAGTCCACATATTTTCCATAATAATCATCGTAAGAACAATCGTTAAAGGCTCCGAGTCCGGACACCGCTATGGTCCCATAGCTTCGTTCGTAAAGCCGGCCTACCACTGTGGCAAACATGGCCCGGGTCATGCCAAGGTCGGGTGAAAACAGATCAACATCAGTGCCAAAAAAAAGCTCCCTTTCCGTAGCGAATTTAATATATTCCCTACCCCAGTGCTTAGTTATGTCTTTGAACGACTTTGGATTCTCCATGAAGAAAACTTTAGCATCGGCGGGTGCTATGTATTTCCCTTTTGCCGCGAAACCGATAAACACTTTGGTGCCTTCTGCGTTGATATAGAAGGGCAGACCCGTTGTTTCGCTGTAGGTTTTGATTCTGTCATCCACAAGGAGGGCATAAGGGGAAAACTCCGAGGCTTCAAAGGCGAGGTACCAGACATTTTCAATTTGTTTGAGCTGTGAGGCCAGTGTCGAAACAGCTCCATTGTCGCCTTTGTGCGCCACAACGAGTTTTTCTTTGACGTCCAAAAGATGATCGGGAACCGGCAGGAGGATTTTCACGGCATAGCCGGGTGCAGGTTTTGTTTTGGTGTTGGTGCCTTTGACATAGAGCGATATGTCAAAGGGATACACCGCGTTCCCGATTCCCAGATTAAAACCAGAGGAACCCTCCTCTATGTCGGTGACCTTGACTTCAACGGAGTTGGAAAAAGCATTCGTCATGTTGGCCTCGGCCTGGATTT
>JAQUUY010000118.1 GCA_028693645.1 Eubacteriales bacterium
GGGCTTCCGTGAGTCAAATGGCCGCCGTTATAAAGATCCATACCAAGAATCTTGTCTCCGTGCTGTAATACCGCGGCATAGGCTGCTAAATTGGCTGAAGAACCCGAATGCGGCTGTACATTGGCATATTCTGCATGGAATAATTCTTTTGCCCGTTCGATGGCAAGAGTTTCTACCTCGTCAACATGCTCGCAGCCTCCATAATAACGTTTTCCCGGATAACCTTCCGCGTATTTGTTTGTAAGCGGGCTTCCGCAAGCTTCCATCACTGCTTCTGATGTGAAATTTTCCGAAGCAATCAGTTCAATGTTGTGCTCCTGGCGTTCGATTTCTCTGTTCATCATTGCGTTGAGTACCGGATCAGTCTTTTCCAAATTAACGTAATTCATTTTTCACTTATCCTCTTCCTATCAATTTTATTCATGATTTTTTACACTTGCATATTGGTATAACTATAGTACAAGCCTACTAAATATTCAATGCTTTTTTACAGCAACGCAACACGTTTCATTTAACGATTTACCGATTGTTCGTAAAATGCCGTATTGTTTGCATTTATCACCCTTTCATCATACGTTTTTTATCTTTTTTCAGATTATCCATTTCCCTTTCAGCTAAAATATTGTGACTCAAACAAAAAACGGATTTTTAAAGCGCTCGTTTCGTGGTATAATAACAAAATAATAATTAAGGAGGCAGCATGAAAAAATTAGCAGAAGTTCTGTCGTGCCAAAGCGACGGGACGGCACAGATTTCACTTTACAAGCATCAAAAATGTTCCGGTTGTGGATTATGCAACCGTACCGTACACCCCGGTTCCGTCATCGTCGCAGAAAATCCGGTCAACGCCGGCGAAGGTGATATGGTTTCTGTCGAATTGCACAAACAATTTTCAATGAAACCCATTATTTTCAAGTATATCCTTCCTCTTATCATGTTCTTTGGTGGTTTAGGATTGGGAATGCTTCTTTTTGCGGATGATCAAGGAGGGTGGAAAGCCGTTTTGCTTGCTTTTGTGCTTCTGGTTGTTTCTTTGATTGCCGCCTTTGTGTTTCAAAAATTATATAGGCCCAAATATACGGCCAAAATTATCAAGCGCGCATAGAGTCAGGCCCGGAGCGGCATGACGGTAAGGAGGAAAAGATGTCTGCAAACACAATTTATTTGACAGTTGACACCTTTGAAGAAGAAGTATTGAAGTCCGAGATTCCTGTTCTCGTTGACTTTTATGCCGATTGGTGCGGTCCATGTCAGGCCCTTGTGCCTGTGATTGACAGCCTTTCGGAGAAATATGCCGGCAAGGCAAAGATCTGCAAGTTGAATATCGACGAACAGAGAAAGTTGGCTTTGAATTATAAAGTCATGAGTATTCCGACTTTGTTTTTCTTTAAAAACGGTGAACTTGCAGAGCGCATCACAGGAGCGCTTCCCCAAGTCATGTTAGAGCAGAAGCTCGACGCCTTGCTGTAAATTGCGGAAATACAGAGTGAGATAGGAGTATCAGCATGTTTCTCATCAACTTACTCGAAATATCCACATTACCCGTCATCATATACTCTGTAAATTTTTTGATTGCATTTGTGATCATATTTCTTGAGCGAAAGAATCCCTCAGCCTCCCTTGCATGGATTATGGTATTATTCATGCTCCCGGGCTTTGGGATTCTCTTTTATGCTTTTTTTTCACAGCATATTTCGAGACAAAAGATTTTTCATTTAACGGATTATGAGCATCATGTTCTGAACCAAAACTTGGAAGCCCAGATTTCATCAATCCGCTCCAAGGATTTCGCATTTAATAATAATGTGGAAAAAAAATGGCAGGACATGATCCTACTCCACCAAACCTATTCAAAAGCGTTTCTTACGCAAAACAACAGAGTCTTTTTGTTGACGGACGGCAATCATAAATTTCAAAGCCTGCTACAAGATATCAAGGCCGCCAGGAAAAGCATCAACGTGATGTACTTTATCATAAAAAATGATTTCGTCGGACAAGCCCTGATTCAGGCCTTAACAGAGAAAGCCAAAGAAGGCGTAAAGGTCCGTTTGTTATTGGATGCGATGGGTTGTCGTCAAATCAGACACAAGCAGCTTGCGGAATTCAAAAAAGCCGGAGGAATGTACGCTTATTTCTTTCCTCCCAAATTAAAATTCCTAAATTTAAAGCTCAATTATCGAAATCATCGGAAATTAGTCATTATTGACGGCGAAATTGGCTACCTCGGAGGCTTCAATATTGCAAAAGAATACTTAGGGCAAAAGAAGAAATTCGGTTATTGGAGAGATACTCATCTCCGCTTAATGGGCAACTGTGTTCAGGATATGAACGCTCGTTTCATCCTTGATTGGCGTTTCGCAAAAAAGGAAGATTTACGTTTGGAATCCGCCTATTTCGGCACTTTGCCGGATATGGGCGAGACGGGAATCCAAATTGTTTCCTGCGGACCCGATTCGAGAAACCCCGAAATCAAACGCGGTTATTTGAAGATGATTACCTCCGCAAAGAAAAATATTTTTATTCAATCGCCTTATTTTGTCCCGGATTCCAGTATCATTGAATCACTTAAAAATGCCATTTATTCGGGTGTTGATGTCCGAATTATGATTCCCGACAAACCGGATCATTTTTTTGTTTACTGGGCGACCATGTTTTATGTCGGAGACCTACTTCGCGCCGGTGCAAAAATCTACATCTACCGCAATGGCTTCCTGCATGCGAAAAACATCTGCGTCGACGGCGAAGTTGCCTCAGTTGGTTCAGCAAATTTTGACATGCGAAGTTTCTATTTGAATTTTGAAATCAATGCTTTTATTTACGATGCCGAAGAAGTTTATAAACTGGAATCCATTTTTGAAGAAGACATGGCTGTCTGCGAAGAACTGACCGAAAAGAACTATAATGCACGGCCAATCACAGTAAAGGTCAAAGAATCGATTTCCCGACTCCTTTCTGATCTGCTGTAGCTTCTTGATACCGCTCTTGCATGCCCGGTCAACTATGTTGTATACTTAGTTGACTATTTATTTTTTGAAGTTTGATCCGTGTTTTACGGAAGACACGGGATACTAAGGAGACACACAAAATGCACGATCGTTACGAAAGCCCGTTTAATGCAAGATATGCCAGTAAAGAAATGCAATTTCTTTTTTCCGCAGACAAGAAATTTTCGACTTGGAGGCTGCTTTGGATCGCCCTCGCCGAAAGCGAAAAAGAACTTGGCCTTGCGATTACGGACGAACAGATCGCCGAGCTTAAGGCTCATGTTTATGATATCAATTATGCAGTAGCAGAAGCCAAAGAAAAAGAAGTCCGCCATGATGTCATGGCTCATGTGCATGCTTACGGCGAACAATGCCCTGCTGCCATGCCAATTATCCATCTCGGAGCAACCTCCTGCTACGTCGGAGACAATACCGATATCATTTTGATGTATGAAGGTTTGTCCATGATCAGAGGGAAACTGCTTCGCTGCCTTAGCCTTTTGTCCGATTTTGCAATGGAGTATAAAGACCTGCCGACCTTAGGCTTTACTCATTTTCAGCCTGCACAGCTTACTACGGTTGGAAAGAGAGCAACGCTTTGGATGCAAGATCTCCTGATGGATCTTACCGATCTCGATTTACAAATTCAAAAGAAATGCCTCTTGGGTTCAAAAGGTACCACAGGAACACAAGCAAGCTTTTTAGAGCTTTTTGACGGCAATCATGAAAAGGTAAAGCAGCTTGACCTTCTCATTGCTAAAAAAATGGGTTTCCCCGGCACTTTCCCTGTATCCGGTCAAACTTACCCGCGTAAACTGGACAGCCAAATCCTGAATGTCCTTTCAGGAATCGCGCAATCCGCACATAAATTCAGTAACGATATTCGTTTACTGCAACATTTAAAAGAAATTGAAGAACCGTTTGAAACGAGCCAAATTGGTTCCTCTGCAATGGCTTATAAAAGAAACCCGATGCGTACCGAACGAATGGCTTCTTTGGCTCGTTACGTCACCGTAAACAGCCTGAATCCGGCGCTCACTGCCTCTGAGCAGTGGTTTGAACGTACCCTTGACGATTCGGCAAATAAGCGGATCAGCGTTCCCGAAGCGTTCCTTGCTATCGATTCCATCCTGACTCTTTATTCGAACGTGGCACACGGTCTTGTGGTTTATCCAAAAGTAATCAACGCTCACATTCAAAAAGAGCTGCCGTTCATGGCAACAGAAAATATCATGATGGATGCTGTTAAAAAAGGCGGTGACAGACAGGAACTCCACGAACGCATTCGTGTGCATTCTATGGCAGCAGCAAAAGGTGTCAAAGAAGAAGGAAAAGAAAACGATCTGCTCTCGCGAATCGCGGCAGACCGTGCGTTTGGTTTGGGAGAAGATGCGCTGATGGCTATCCTCGATCCTCGTAAATTTGTTGGCCGCTC
>JAQUUY010000119.1 GCA_028693645.1 Eubacteriales bacterium
TGAAAGCGGTATGATTGTAATCAATAAACTTTTTTTCTCGAGATGATACGCAATGTCATGTTTAATTAAAGTGCCTTTTTTCAAAGCATCACTCACAGCTTTTTCCCATTTATGGAGTTCCGTGTCAACACCCGGGAAAAGATCTGCAAAGTATTTTCCTTGTAAGCTGCCCGACTTTTGCCCGACAATCTTTTCAAATGCTTTGTTGGCATCGATTAATTCGGCTTCTTTGAAGTGCCCTTCCGCATCTAATATGGCTTTATAATAAGAGATTGCCATTGATGATTTAAGGAAAAATTCTTTAAAAAGCTGTTCTTGCATGAACGCCTCGCCATCCTTTCCTCCCTCGGCTCTCGCTACTACAGAGAGTATTAAATAATTTACTTGTTTTACCCTTCTACCCCTATTGGAATGATTTAAGCTATATTTTCAATTATTTGACTATACAAGTTCAAAATGACTTCGTTCAAATGTGAGAATCCCTTCTTCTTTCATTTTGCTGAGTTCATTCGACATCGCGCTGCGGTCGACTGCAAGATAATCTGCCAGCTCTTGTCGGTTGAACGGGATATCAAAGGAATTCTTACCTTGTCTTTTTGCTTCAGAGGAAAGATAGGAAAGCACTTTATCTTTCGTTGTTCTTTTCGTGAGATGCTCGACCTTTTGGGTGAGTTGAAGATTCTTCTTTCCTAATATAGTAAGCATATTTTTGATTAACTGCGTATGAAAGGAACAGCTTGCCGAACAAGTCGTGAGAATCCTTTTGTAATCGATCATCAACACCTCAGTATCTTCGACAGCAATAACATTCGCGGGAATCTTTTCTTCCCCGGCACAAGAAAAGGCTTCTCCAAACATATCCCCTGTCAAAAGACCAGCGAGAATGGTTCGGTTTCCCCAAAGATCATCTTTTACTATATGAATTTTTCCGGAAAGAAGGATACCCACTTTTGTAATCTTGTCTTCCTCCTGATAAATCATCTGGTTTTTTCGATAGCTGACCTTTTTTGCATCAAGGCAGCTTAAAAGGGCTTCAAGTTCTTTGTCTTCTACGTTTTGAAACAACGCCACTTTTAGTGCATTTCGCTCTATCATATTTATTTTTTCCTTTTCGTTGTAAATACAACATATTATTTTGTTTCAGTATACTAATATAGGTGTATAAAGTCAATGGCCCTAAGCGGCCATGGACAAGAACTCTTAAAAATAACATAGCCGTTTCACTGTAAGTCAATTAAGGAAAGAAAAATTGGAGGAAAGAAAAAATGAGTAATATGTTTTGTTTTCAATGTGAACAAACTGCAGGTTCTAAAGCTTGCACAGGAAAAGCCGGCGTCTGCGGAAAGCAAGAAGATACAGCGGGTTTTCAGGATGATTTGACCGGTGAGCTCATCGGACTCGCCCGTGCAGCAAAAGGTTTTGCTCCTACACCGGAGACCGATCGCCTGATCTTAGAAGGGCTTTTCACAACAGTTACCAATGTTAATTTTGACAATGCAGCAATCAAAGAGCTCATTGCAAAAGTAAAAAAAGAAAAAGAAATGCTCGTAAAAGCAGGCGGTTGTGGTACTACCTGCGAAACTTGCTCCTCCTGCGGCCCAGTCTACGATTTTGATATGAATCTGGTTTGGGAAGCAAACGAAGATATTCGTTCCCTGAAATCCTTGATTCTTTTCGGAATCAGAGGAGTCGCCGCTTACGCCTATCACGCAATGGTACTCGGCTATCGCGACGAAGAAGTAGATCGTTTCTTATATAAGGCACTCCGTGCTGTTGGCGAAGATCTCGAAATGGGCGACTTGCTTCCTATCGTCATGGAGACTGGCCAGATCAACTTGAAATGTATGGCTCTCCTCGACAAGGCAAATACGGAAACCTATGGAACACCGGTTCCTACATCCGTGAGTCTTACGATTGAAAAAGGACCCTTTATCGTGATTTCCGGACATGACCTCTATGATCTTCACCTTCTTTTGGAACAGACAAAAGGAAAAGGAATCAACATTTACACCCATGGTGAAATGCTTCCGGCACACGCCTATCCGAAACTCAAAGAGTATCCTCAACTAAAAGGTAATTTTGGAACCGCTTGGCAGAATCAACAAAAGGAATTTGCTGACCTTCCTGCTCCGGTCCTCTTTACAACAAACTGCATCATGCCGGTGAAAGAAAGCTACAGCGATCGTATTTTTACAACAGAAGTTGTAGGATATCCTGAAATGGTCCACATCGGCGAAGGCAAAGATTTCACGCCGGTAATCAAAAAAGCACTTGAACTCGGCGGCTATCCTGCTGATCACGAAATGACTGGAATCAACGGCGGCAAAACCGTTATGACCGGCTTTGGACACGGAACCGTTCTTTCGGTCGCTGACAAAGTCATTGATGCAGTAAAAGCCGGTGCCATCTCTCATTTCTTCTTAGTCGGCGGTTGCGACGGAGCAAAACCGGGAAGAAATTACTACACTGATTTTGTAAAACAAAGCCCCGAAAGCAGCATCATCCTGACCTTGGCCTGTGGAAAATTCCGTTTCAACGATCTTGATCTTGGAACAATCGGCGGACTTCCGCGTATCATGGATATGGGACAATGCAACGATGCTTACAGCGCCATTCGTGTTGCCCTTGCTCTCTCCGAAGCCTTTGACTGCGGAGTCAATGAATTGCCCCTGACCTTGGTCTTGTCTTGGTACGAGCAAAAAGCGGTTTGTATCCTTCTGACCCTGCTTTCTCTCGGAATCAAAAACATCTACCTCGGACCCACACTTCCCGCTTTCGTTTCCCCGAATGTTCTTGCTTACCTTGTTGAGAACTTTGGAATCCGCCCCACCACAACGCCGGAAGCAGACTTAAAGGCAATCCTCGGCTAAGGTCGATTGTTACTTAAGCGAAAGATTAAGTAATAGGCAACCAAATAGTTAACAAAGATATGATAGGCTCCCCTTTGTTTGGAATTTCTTTTCCAAAGCAAAGCGGGGCCTATTTTACTATGTTTCAGCCGCCCCTCGGCATTTACAAGAAAGGCTTTTTAGCATATAATACCTTTTATCACAAAAGCTTAGGGAGGCCAAATTTGGATATTATCAAACCGTTTATTGAAAAAATCCTCTATCCTGCAATGGAGAAGAAAAACAAGAATCAGATTCGTCACAACCTTGCCGAGCTGAAAAGTCAGCAAAAGCTTTCACCTGAAACATTACAGGAAATACGAAAAGAAAAATTGAAAAAGCTTCTGATTGATTGTGTAGAGAACGTTCCGGCTTACACAAGTTACGCTTTTTTACTTCCGGAAATTGAAGCAGACCCGCTGCATGCGATATTGAAATTCCCGATTTTGTCAAAAGCGGATTTTCGCAAAGCCGAAACTTCCTATCTCAATCCTACTGTGCCAAAAAGTTCTTTAATCGCAAACAGAACCGGAGGTTCAACAAGCGAACCGGTCAAGTTTTATATGGATCGTTCTACTGTCGAATACTATGAAGCTGCACGTTGGCGTGGACTCTCTTGGTGGGGGATCACACCAGGCAGCCGGAGTGTCATGATATGGGGAAATCCCTTAGAACTCGACCGCTACGCCGAAAAGAAATACAAAGCAAAAGAAAAATGGTTAAAGAATAGAATCATTATTTCGGCCTATTCTTTGATCCCGGAATCGATGCCGGAATACATCAAACAGATTTCAGCCTATAAACCGGAATATATTTATGGCTACCCGTCCGCCCTGCATGCTTTTTCTGTTTCGCTTCTGAAACAAGGGTTCAAACTGCCCTTCGTCCCAAAAGCAGTGGTCTCAACAGCAGAGACTCTTTTTCATCACCAAAGAGAAACCATTGAACAGGCCTTTCAGTGTCAGGTCGTCAACGAATACGGCGCTCGCGATGCGGGAATCCTCGCTTACCAATGCCCCTGCGGCGGAATGCACATAAGCTGTGAAAATGCCTTGCTTGAAGTGATTGATCCCCAGACGTTGGAACCGGTTGAGAATGGAACGAGCGGTCTTTTAGCGATTACCGATCTCAATAACCACGCAATGCCGAGACTTAGATATCTTTTGGGTGACAGAGCCGCCTTGTCAGATAAACAATGTGAATGTGGACTTACTTTACCTTTGCTTGAAAAAATCGACGGCCGAGAAGACGATATGTTCGTTACGGTCGAAGGAAAATTGATTCATGGTCATGCCTTCAATCATATTTCGCGGAGTATGGGAACGGTCGATAGGTTCCAAATCGTTCAACTTCGCCCTGATCTTGCAGAATTAAAAATAATTCCAATAAAAAACACCGACGAAAAAGACGTTGAACGCTTCATTGCCGGTGTTCGTGAACTCTTGCCGGGAACGCAGATTGACGTCGAATTGGTAAACCAAATTCCTGTCAGTCCCTCCGGAAAATTCAGAT
>JAQUUY010000120.1 GCA_028693645.1 Eubacteriales bacterium
GACATTTCGGATTCTGATGTTCTCGCAAAAGATATACAAACTCTCTCTCTGGGTGGATACATTAATGGCTATCCTGACGGGTCTTTTCGGCCGGAAGGCAGCATTTCGCGAGCAGAGTTTGTCCATATTGCAAATGGAATCTTTGGCTACAAGGGAACAAGCAATATCAGCAATTTGTTTGGCGACGTAAAAACCGGTGCTTGGTATTATGATGATGTTATGATTGCGCAGCAGGCCGGATATATTCTCGGATATATGGATGGAACTTTCCGTCCCGATGCGAAGATTTCCAAAGAAGAAGTTGCAGCAATTTTTGATCGAATTCTTTCTCTTGATCTTAGTGTAAGCGCAGAACAAATTTCGGGGATTAAGGTTTCAGACCCTATCTCTTCATGGGCTAAAAATTCTGTTCTTCGCGTTGCGTCAATTGGACTGATGCCGATTGACTTGCATTCGAATTTTGAGGCAAAGATAAGTATAAATCGGGGACAGGTGGTATATGCTTCGGCAAGAACTCTCGAGAAGATTGCAGCAGGACAAATAGCCCCCAAAATTGTCGCAGGACTAGATGCTTTGGCTTCCGAATATGATGCGAGCGTTCAACGAACAATTGCTTCTCTTACTAAAATCATGAACGATGAGGTGAGCGACAAAAATAAATTTCAAAAGGGCGACATTGCGGCTGAAAAAGCTTTGGCAAAAGAAGTTCGTGATTGCATGCAAAGCTATTTAGATAATAAAACGACCTTTTCCAGCGAGATGGCTGCTGCAAACATAAAGGTATCTTATGGAAAACTTTCTGCTACGAGTCAAGCAGAATTTAAGCGAGTTGTGCTTGCAAACGTAGACTTTCTCGACCTCAGTAAGCTCAGATCCTTTTTCGGATTTTAATGATCGGAGCGAGGGGATAAACCTTGCGGGAACTTTCGGCGAGCATTTCCAGTCAAACTCGAGAAATGAACAATAACGCAAAAGGGAACAGGGGAAAGCAGATTATGAAGAAAAAAAGCAAAAAACTACCGGTGATACTTATCATACTTGCCGTGCTTGGAATCGGTTCCTTTGCAGGATATCAGATTCTGTTCAATAATATGGATCCGGCAGAGCAGGCTGTAATTGACGAAGAGGTCGGAAGTATCACAGACGAAATCCTTGAAGATATCAAAGCCGGTGAAGCGGCCGCGGGGGAAGCGGAACAGAATCCGACGACGGTTGATCCGAACGAAGAGACCCCCGGGACGGAAAGCGAAGAAGGGAATGAGCCCATAAGTGAAAAGGAACAGATTCTTTCTTTGTATGAGTCGGGCTTTTTGAAACTTCAAACAGAAGGAAATGCAATCATTGATCGCTTGGTAGCAGGGATTAAGACGGATTATGAGACTTTGCTGGCAAACGGAGCATCAAAGACAGAATATGCTCGTCTCGCCGCTTCCTATACCAACAGAGCCAATGCGTATGAGGGAGGAATGGATTCTTCTGTTCAGGATCTTCTTGCCCACATGAGCACGGATCTTGAAAAAGCGGGTGTCCCTAAAAGCGAAATAGACGCTGCGGTTAAGGAATATCAGCAAGCGTATGAAGAACAGAAAAGCATTCGCCAGAACAAAATATTAGATAAGGCAAAAACATTTTTGTAGAGAAAATCAAAACCCCGTGTTTCTTGGTTTTATGGGAGTTCTACTGTGGATGGTGCAATAAATAAAGATTGACAAGATTGCTCTCCGCGTGATATTCTACCAATGCAACAACAAGCAGAAGTCATCCGCTTCTCACCTTACGGTTTGCACTGTAATGGTTTATAAAGACACTGGATAAGTGGTTTTGGAGCGGATACTATAGTAACCGCTTTTTTATTTAGGAGGTGCAGTACAAATTATCAAGGAAAATATGATCAACGAAGAGATTCGTGATAAGGAAATCCGCGTCATCGATAGTGACGGAGCGCAACTCGGCATAATGCAAACCGAGGACGCGATGCAACTGTCCATAGACAAAAAACTGGATCTGGTCAATATCGCCCCTACCGCCAATCCGCCGGTCTGTAAGATCATGGATTACGGTAAGTATCGTTATGAGCAGCAGAAAAAGGAAAAGGAAGCACGTAAAAAACAAAAAACCATCGAAGTAAAAGAGATTCGTCTTTCTACCTTTATCGAAGATCACGATCTGATGGTCAAAGCCAACAATGCCATCAAGTTCTTAAAAGAAGGAGACAAGGTCAAGGTCAGCCTGCGCTTTAAAGGCCGGGAAAAAGACTACGTCCATGTCGGGCAGCAGGTCATGGCAAAGTTTGCCGAAACGATTGCTGAAGCAGGAATCGTGGAAAGAAGACCTGTCTTTGAAGGCAGAAGCTTGATAATGATACTCACACCAAAGAATGATTAGCAGAATACATCTTTTCGCAGGAGGAATATAATAATGGCAAAGATGAAATCCCATAGAGGGGCAAGTAAAAGATTCAAACTGACTGGAACAGGAAAAGTTTCGAGACATAAGGCTTACAAGAGCCATATCCTTACCAAAAAAAGCGCTAAGAGAAAAAGAGGACTTCGTCAGGGAACACTTCTGACCAGTGCGGATGAAAAGCGCATAAAGTCAGTTCTTAGCGTATAATTAGAGGAGGTAGGAGAAAATGGCAAGAGTTAAAAAGGGAATGAACGCCAAAAAAAGGCATAATAAAGTACTAAAACAAGCAAAGGGTTATTACGGACTGAAAAGCAAAGTTTTCAGATGCGCAAATCCTGCGGTAATGAAAGCACTTGCGGCCGCTTATGTTGGTCGTAAGAATAAAAAGAGAGATTTCAGAAGACTTTGGATCGCTAGAATCAATGCGGCAGCCAGAATGAATGGAATGTCTTACAGCAAACTTATGAACGGCCTCAAGATTTCGGGTATCGAAATCAACAGAAAAATGCTTTCCGAACTGGCTATCTATGATGCTGCCGGTTTCACGAAACTTGCGGAAACTGCTAAAAAAGCACTCGCAAAATAAAATAAAGCGGAATCGATTCCGAAAAGAGCATACAATCCCTTTGCGCATTTGTCCAATGACAGATGCGCAAAGGGATTTTCTGTTGTTGCGGCGTCTGTCCGGAAAATGTTAAATTTTTGATAATTGCTGTTTGAATTTATAATGCAAATGGTATAATAATAACATTAAAGGAAGAGAAAGCTTTGGTCTTTCGCTCCACTTTTATTATGCTTAAGAAGAAAGGCTATTCCATCCAGCCGATGGAGAGAGGAGAAAACGAAATGTGTGAAGAAACAAAATTTTTGATTTGCAAGCATTGCGGAAATATCATTGGAATGATTAAAGACACGGGGGTTCCGGTGGTTTGTTGTGGCGAGGATATGACACTGCTTGTGCCTAACACAGTTGATGCAGCTTCGGAAAAGCACGTTCCTGTGATTGAAGTCGCAGACGGAAAAGTAACTGTCACTGTTGGCAGTACGATACATCCAATGCTTCCCGAACATCATATTGAATGGATTTATTTGATTACAACAAATGGAAGGCAGCGTAAATGTCTCTCTGTTACCGGAGAACCAGAAGCAGAATTTTGCTTAGCGGCCGGTGAAATGGTAATCGCCGCATATGAATATTGCAATTTGCATGGACTTTGGAAAGCAGATTACAAGTAATGATTGAACAAGAAAGGAAACATTAAAATGGACAAATATGTATGCACACCTTGCGGATATGTTTATAATCCTGCTGTAGGAGATCCTGACAATGGAGTGGAGGCAGGGACAGCTTTTTCTGACCTTCCTGAAGAATGGGTTTGCCCAATCTGCGGCGCCTCAAAGGATTTGTTTGAACTCGAATAAGGCAGCCTGCAATCGATTAGTTTCTTAATGAATAAGGAGGGAATCCTATTGAGTATGTTTTGCTTTCAATGTCAAGAAACTGCAAAAGGAACCGGTTGCGATGTGCGAGGTGTTTGCGGAAAAACCGAAGAAGTCGCTAAACTTCAAGATCTCTTGATTTATACCTTGAAGGGACTTTCGCAGCTTATTGTCAAAGGGAAAATCGAAAGCGTGAATCTGCCGAAACAGAATCATGCGCTTCTGAAAAGTTTGTTTATGACAATCACAAATGCGAATTTTGATGAGCGAGCGCTTGAAAACCAAATCAGGGAAGTTGCGAAATTGCGTGATGATCTGGCGGCGAAGCTTTCTTTGAGTAATCTTCATGATGCTGCGACTTTTTCTGTCGGCACAAAAGAAGAAATGCTTGAAAAAGCAGAGAATATTGGCGTGCTTTCAACGGAAAACGAAGATATTCGCTCTCTCCGAGAACTTATTACATACGGGCTGAAAGGAATGGCGGCGTACACTCACCACGCTTACAA
>JAQUUY010000121.1 GCA_028693645.1 Eubacteriales bacterium
AACCACTGTTGATGCCGATGCCGAACTGGACGGCCCTTCCGTATTTTTCTTCGAGTCCCTTTACGAGGAGCTGGGCTCCCTGTTTCATTTCCCAGGCGCTCTTGACTGCACAAAGCGCGTGATCTGCGAGATCCAACGGAGCGTTATAAAAAGCCATGGCTGCATCGCCGATGAACTTGTCCAATGTCCCGCCGTTATGGAAAATGGCTTTGGCACAAAGGTCAAGGTATTCGTTTAGAATCCCCACCACTTCCTCTGGCGTGGCTTTCTCCGACAAAGGGGTAAATCCTCTGATGTCCACAAACAGGACGGAAATGTATTTTCTGTCGCCTCCCAGCTTCAGGCTTTCTTCGCCTTTGGCCAAGATTTTATTTACAATCTGCGGCGCCACATACTTTCCAAAGATTCCTGTGATCCGCTTTCTCTCGATCATTTGCTCCAGATAATTATAAATGATGGTGATGATATATAAAACAAATATCGTAAGGATGGGGTAAATAACTTGAAACACCATTCCCTGAGAATACAATAATTTTCCCATAAGAAGGAATGCCCCCACCATAGTGGCGTTGATTAGGAGGGCAGCCAAGGGTTTTGCCCTTCGAGATACGAAAAACACCAAAAGAGCGGCTAAGAGAATCAGCATTAGATCCACCCATCCGGGTAAATCCTCTTTAAAGCTCCCATTAATAATATTTTGAATAATGTTTGCGTGAATCTCGACCCCAAACATCTTCTCATCTTTATTCACAGGTGTAAGATACTCATCCTGCATTCCAAGACTATAAGGGCCAAACAGAACGATTTTGTCTTCAAAGAATCCATCCGGAATCATGCCTTCATAGACCAGATAGGCAGAAACGTTCTCAAATGCCGTGGGTTTTCCTGCATAGTCGATATACAGAGCCTTGGCCGGAAAGGACAGGGCATCCGCGAGGTCCGGATCCTGGTGCCGCAGAGATTTTTCGTAGACTGCCCCCGCAAAACTCCGGTGCCATTCTGCATCAAATATTTTTGAAAGAACGGCTTTTCGTACCACCCCATTGTCTTCGGGACGAAGAGAGGCGTTGATGTATCCGGTAGATACCTGCTCTTTCAGTTCGCCAAAGGGAGCAATATAAGAATCATCCGAAAGATAGCCCCATTGTTCTTTTCCCCCGACCAGAATGCTGCCACAAACTACGGGCTGCTCTTTTAGTGTGTCGATGAGCTTTTGGTCGTCTTGCGTTTCGGTCTTAGAATCATAGAGGATATCAATGCCAAGGGCCGCAGGTTTGTCTCGCAAAATATTTTCAAAGATTTGGCTTTGCATGGTGCGAGAATAGGGCCAGCGTCCAATCTTTTCGTAGCTGAGATCGTCAATCCCCACAATGACAATCTCTTGAGAAACCGGGTCTTCAGACTCATAAAAGCGGTCGTAGATTAGGTTTTGAAAAACCAGAAAACTGTCCATAAAAAAGGCTGTTATCATTAAAAAAATAACAAGAGCGACGATGCCTGCGGATTTTTTATTCTTCATGCACGGGCTCCTTTCTCTCCGGTTTTTCCCATATATGACTCCGAACGAAAACACTGGTCAGCTCCTTGTCCAGTTTTCCCTCTTCCGCCATAGCTCCCAGTATAGCAAATGCCTTTTCTCGCGGCATTCCGGCCTTGTAGGGCCTGTCTTCTGCTGTAAGCGCATCATAAATATCCAAAATGGTCAGCATCCGCACTTCAAGGGGAAGCACTCCGGCGGAGCAACCAGTACAATAGCCGGTACCATCTAAAAATTCGTGATGTTTTACAGCCCAGTCCGGAACATTTTCGAGATAGTCCGGAAAATCCATTTTGGAAAGAAGGCGTTCCGTTACTTTAACATGGTTCTCAATCAAAGAACGTTCGTGGTCAGTGAGGGTACCCTTTACAATGCTTAAATTTTCAAGATCCTTTTCATCAATGATTTCTTCCGTAATCCCATTTAATTTTTTATTTTTAATCGCTTGCAGGCGTGCAGATTTTTCACGATCTACAAAGGTAGAGGGACGATCCACTTCGAGAATAAACTCTCTGGTTTCTTTCAGATATTGACTGTCCTCCTGCCACTGCTCTTCAATACGAGTTTGTTCTTCGTGATCTGCTCCCTTTTCAAGAAGGGCACGCAAGGCTTCGAGATAATGCAGCCGCAGCTTAGCTTCAATCAAATCCAGCCGCAGCAAGAGATTTTCCGTCCGATCTCCCAATCTGTTCGGCTTATCCAAAATCTCAATCGGGACCGCAATTTTCCCGATATCATGGAGCCAAGCGGCAGTCACCAGCTCATTTATTTTATTGCCGTCAAAGAAGGTGTCTTTGTATGATCCTTCCTCTATGACATTTAAATGTTTTGCAAATTTTTCAATTAGCAGCGCAATGCTCTGTGAATGATTGGCATTGTAAGGAGTTCTGGCATCGATGGCCGCCGCCATGACTTCGACAAAGGATTCAAAAAAGTGCTTAATCTCCTCCACATACTGCATATTCTCGATGGCGATTCCCGCCTGAGAAGCCAGAGAGGCTACGATGCTTTCTTGCTTTTTTTCGAACTCCATAATTTCGCCATTTTCATCCAAGGCATTGATGAGTTGCAGGACACCGATGACTTTATCTTCTCGATTAATTAATGGGATTACGAGCATGGATCTTGTCACATAGCCGGTGGCCTTGTCAAAGGTCTTGGGACCTGAAAAATCAAAGAGCTGCGAATGATAGACATCCGGTATATTGACGTTTTTTTTCATAATAGCCGTATAAGCTGAAACGTTGCTCAGCTCCATCGCAACCGGAGGAAAGCCGATAGGCTGACCATCTCCCCCTTTGAATACGCCCATAGAGGCCGTCTGCATGATTTTATGATACAGTTTGTCCTTTTCCAGAATATAAAGAGTCCCGCCGTCGGCCCGAGTGATGTTTCGCGCTTCCGCAAGTATCTTTTCAAGTAGCCTGTTATAGTCTTTTTCGGCGGTTAAAGCAATACCGATGTCGATGAGTCGGGTGATGCTGTCCTCTGAAAATATATTTTTATCCATAGGTTTCTCCCACAACTTATTTTTTAACAATATTTTATCATATATCAAAGTTTTTTTCTTCCTTTTTAGAGCAGCTACGTCAAATAAAGTAGTATAATAAATCTTAGAAAAAAACTGTCTGCACCGGAAAGGAGACTCCCCATGTACTTGGAGCTAAACGGACAAAAACCAACAATCGGAAATGCGAGCCTGATTGCAGAGACCGCAACCCTGATTGGTGACGTCGAAATCGCTGATTGCTGTGCCATCTGGCCGGGTTCGGTTTTGCGCGCTGATCTTGCAAAGATAAAACTGGGAACAAAATCAAACGTGCAGGACAATGCCGTCCTCCACGTCACAAAAGGTCTTCCTACTATCCTCGGTCACCATGTCACGATTGGTCACGGAGCCGTGGTGCATGCCTGTACGATTGGAGATAACTGCCTCGTAGGTATGAATTCGGTGATCATGGATGGTGCCGTCATTGGCAGCAATGTAATCATCGGCGCTATGACACTGATTGGAAACGGCCAGCAGATTCCCGACGGAGTCATGGTAGTCGGTATTCCCGGTCGCATCGTTCGCCCCCTTACCGAAAAGGAATTGCAAAGCATTGAGGGCTATGCAGAGCGAAACTACCAGAACGCCAGTGAAAATTACTTAAACGGAGAATTTCATCAGGTTTAAAATAAGAGACTTTTATTCAGAAAAGGTTCTTTTTATCATTTCTGAACAAGAACCCTTTCTTCACCGCTATAGATATTAAAACAGGAATTGCGTGCAAACCCAATCAGCGTCATTCCTGTTTTTTTTGCAAAATCGACCGCCGCAGCAGTCACCGCCGCTCGGCTCACCACAAACGGCAAGCCGGCATGATAACATTTGTACGCCATATATCCCGGAACGCGTCCGCTGGTTAGCAACACATATTTGTTCAGATCAAGCCCTTCTTTTAAGGCAAACCCTATTACTTTATCAAGCGCGTTATGTCGGCCGATGTCATCAAAAGAGGCAATGATCTTTTCTCCATCAGATAGAGCCGAACTGTGGACTCCCCCAGTTTCTTTAAACAAGGCAGAATTTGCTTGAAAAGCTGCCACTAAATCAGTGATTTTTTGTCCCGAGAGTACCAAGCCTCCCAAAAGCGCTTCGTTTTCCTCCTCCACGCAGGCCGACGCAATCGATTTTTGAGGTCCGAGGCCGGTGGTAAGATAAGCCGAGCTTCCAATCATTTTTTCGCTCGTGAGTAATCTTTCTGCCATGTTCAATTTGACATAGGCCTTACCCGCCTCAGGATCAATCTCC
>JAQUUY010000122.1 GCA_028693645.1 Eubacteriales bacterium
GACTGCAAAACCAAAGCCCTTTTTCAGATAGTCTTCTGCCGAATCAAAGGTCTCACAAAACTCCTTTGACCAATCCTCGCTCATGGCCTGCCGGTACAAATCTTCATCGAATTGTTTCAGTTCGAAGCCTTCCGGAAGCCCGTCAATAAACTGCTGCAGGCGGTTTCTATCAAATTCATAATCTTTTTGAACAATGCCATATCTGGCAACTTCTATCGGATGGTTTTCCGGAACTGACAAGAGAAGGTCTCTAAAGCCCAAATTATCATCGGCATAGATGGCAACAGTCGAATCTTCCTCAATGTACTCAAAGAGCGTCCGTGCCAATTCTTTGGCGGCAGCCGTTGTTGGATCACCTGCAAAAAAACTATATTCTCCGCTGACAATCATCGCAACCGCCGGATTCGGAAACGCATCAACATAAGCCCGACCCATATAGCCTTGAAGGTAGGCAATCACCATGGAATCTTCGATTCCTTTAAAAAGATGAGCGATCTGCGGCCTTTCGTTTTTCTTTACTTCTAACATTGCGAATACCTCTCTTCAATCTAATCTGCAAGTTCTGTGTATAACATCAGCGTTCCACTATTGTCTACTGCAAATTTCACATCATCAATCGTCTTCACAACGGTATCCCCGGGGTAGGAAGGAGCGTAGTTTTCCTCTGCGCATCGCTCGAGCAGACTTTCCTGCGTTATTCCGCATTTTTCAAGATACTCTGCTGCAGTTATGATTTTTTTGCTCTCAGAGTCATAATAGACAATCAAAAAAGAATTGCCGCCGCCGGCATGAAAGAGATACTTTTTCGACTCGACGACCAATGCTTCGGCCTGATTATAGCTGTAAACGTCATAATCCATAGTCAAAGATCCCAGCAGATCTCCGTTCACTAACACCGAGAGGTCCCCTGCATTCAGTCCCTCTACCACAAGCATCATGTACGGATCAAAGTCAGCAATCTTTTGATTGATTTCTTCCGCTCCGGGCACACTTGCGTCGACCTGAGGAACATTGACATCGACCTTGATCAATCGGTCCTCTCCCGTCAAAAGATCCGCATCCACATAGTCCGGTAGGACCTCTGCCACATCAAATGTTTCATGTACGGAGGAAACGGTATCTACCACCAGCCCGAGAGCTTCGCTTTTTTCCTTGGCATTCCCCTCCGAAACCGTCTCTTTCTTTTCGCTGGCCCCGCAAGCCGCAAGCAGGGATAATATCATGCTGAGACAAAGAATTACGATTGCCGCTCGTTTCATAGCTAATTACTCCTATCTTCAAATTCGTTTTGATCACTTTTCCCTTTGTGTTATATTCTATCATATTCTTTATTGCGATGCTTCCTTCTAATAGTATGAACTGTCAAAATGTAAAGATAACAGCCAAATCCGATTTGCCCCAAAGGACTGATTTCTATGAGCGATACTACAAGATTGCCGACCCAAACTACAGGCACCGCATAATAGAGAATTTTTGATAAACCGATTAAAAGGAAGGCAAAAAATAAAAGCCAAAAGGAAAAACGAATCGGCTTTTTAATGTTACTTGATATAGTACAAGCTAAAAGGAATCCAAACAGAACGAAAAACAGGGCTGAGGCAAGCATGGTAGCCAAGGGGGACTCAATATCAAACAAAGAAATGTTTTTTAAATTTTTACTTATTAGAACACAAACGATTAAATAAAGAAACATCAGGGCAGCGGCAACTCGTTCGCTATTTTTTTTCAAGATCATCACCTCTTTTCTATTAGCCATAGTAGGATTTAATTCCCCTACTATATATAACGAATGAAAAGGGCGTTTTGTGACACATACTCGAATTTTTTTTTGAAATCGAAACACTGCCCGCTCATCTTATGTTATATACTATATTTCAAATTTAGTTCCATTCGATCTTCAGACGCAGCACTTTTTCAAGATCCTGAACGGCCAGTTCATCGCGGATGTCAAAAATGCAGGGTTGTGATTTCCCCACTCTCGCTGCCGCCTTTATTCTCTCTGTGGCTCTTGCAGAAAGATCGAGATCCCAGACTTCCTGCATGCGACTTTCCGGCACATAAATCGTAGCCTGCATGTACCCCGTCCAGGCAGACATCCAGATAATCGTTTTTTTCTTTTTTTGAACTTTGCAAAGCCAAGTTTTCCCGTCATGGTAATAGCGCCATTCGACGTTCAGCTCATATTCGTCAAAGAGTTTAAGAAGGCTCAAATAATATTGATAGCTGTCCCCAATAATTGATTCAAGAACCTTCTCATCAGGATAGATGTCTTTATCTTTGAGCTCAACATTATTAATTGTTTCCACAATATGCACCCCCTATCTTTTGCACAAACCCCTATCAAATCTTGCTTTCACCGGTAATGATTGCATGCTGTTTTTCCACATCCGCTAAGGCGGTAAGTATCTTTTTTAATGTTCCGTCAGAAACCTTGTCACTGTTTTTTTCATAAAATTCTATCGCATGTTTTTCACGTTTGCAGGCTTCCTGAAGCAAAAGCTCGTCCGTATCATGCCTTGAATAATCAGGTTTGTGTAGTTCAGGCAGCGTTTGCTGTGCCGCCAATTTCATATGAATCTTGGCATGCATAAACTCTATCTTACTCAAATCTTGAAATAGTAGGCTCAGTGCTTCTTCTTTTGCCATTTTGCCGGCCTCTTGATAAAAGCCTCCATTGAAAACCTCTAATTTCATTGCTTTTTCTAAAACCTTGAGGCTTGCTTGATCCAAAGAAGTATCCTCTAACGAATATCCTTCCCGATTGCAATCCAAATAGGCTTCCCCGACCCCACAAAAAGGGCAATTTATGATGTTATCTATTTCATTTTTTTCAGCGAATGAATTTTCATTAAGCTTATAATTTTTGGAATTGATTTTCATTCCACATACTAAACACTTTAATTCTTCCATTTGGTCATCCTTTTTTAACAAGAGTTCAAAATATTATTTAACCTATTTTATCACATATACGAGTTCGCGAATAACTATTTGAGAGTATTTCTATCGGTTTTTGCCATAGTCAAAAGGAGCCGTCTCATTTTTTTTGAGAGGGCTCCTTGAAAATGTAAGCTATAAGCTATTAGTTTTCATAATCAAATTCTGTATCAATGGTGATCACCTTCGTTGGGGTATCATAACCAACATTGATATTTAGTACCTTTGCCACATCACGCAACTTGAAATAGTTGTTGCCTCCGATATTATAAGCGGTGAATGCTGTTTGCTTGCCGTCTACATAGATCTTTGATGTGGTCGTCTTTGCGGCTTTTGCCTTGCCATCACCGGCGGAAAGCTCGCCGCCGAGAGTAGTGTAAGGATTTCCGCTAGTAAGAGTAATCGCATTTGCCGCATTATCATATCCTACCGCAAACTGTTTCTCCGTACCCGATACTACTTTAGCAAGGT
This sequence comes from Eubacteriales bacterium, assembly GCA_028693645.1. Lineage (GTDB taxonomy): Bacteria > Bacillota > Clostridia > Peptostreptococcales > Anaerovoracaceae > STD2-154. The sequence continues at coordinate 3,406 of JAQUUY010000122.1, forward strand.
CTCGCAATTTAAAATAATTGTTGCCGAAGATATTGTAAGCATCAAAAGATACATTGCTTCCATTCACCATCACCTTGGAGGCTGTAGGGGTAGCATTGTTTGCACTTGTCGCTGGTACTCTTCCCATTAAGGTCTTAGCTTCTGCTTCATTTACCACATAGAAAGCAATCGGCGTAGCCTCGGTATTGTATTCATCCGGGAAGGGGTAGATTCGAAATGATCCCTCGTCATCTGTTATCTTTTTAAAGGTATTCGATACCACCGGATTTTGGTCTGCCCACATTTGGAAAGAATGGGTTTCAATTCCGCCGTAGTCTACTAGTTCCATCAGCAACGGGCTCGTACCCGGCCATGCCGGATAATGAAACTGATAGAAAGCAAAGTAGTCGCAGTCTATTAGCTGCACCGTCATTTTAGCGCCTTCAAGAATAGGAATCAGCTTTACATTAGACACCTTTGGCTTATTGTTTTTTTCTGCCAATGCAATGATTGCTTCAGGAACTTTGCCTTTCTTTGCAATGACCGAGTCTGTCGGGAAATCACAGTTTACAACCCATCCTGTGATAGGGGCTGTTTCACTAGGCTCCTTTGGGGAATAATCGGGAAATCCTACAAACACGTCTTCATAATAATAGGGGGTAACTAAAGCCGGAGTATTTACGTGGTATTTGTCAACCTGCTTACCAACGACTCCCGTAAGAGTGATTCTTATGGTGCCTTCTTCGTATGGGTACTCACTGCTGTCAAGAGTAATATCCCACTGTAACGTTGCATAGTCCTTTATAATGCCCCCCGTTGTCAAGACACGATTTTGAAAAACTAAGTTAATCTCCTTTCGTGTTTTGATGATCAGGCAGCGCACTTTTGTACCTTGAAATAGAGATCGTCCGGACATAAATCCCCAAT
>JAQUUY010000123.1 GCA_028693645.1 Eubacteriales bacterium
AAAAAAACATCAGGCATTGTGAAGTATGGAATAGGAGCACATTGCTGCAAGGCGATTGGGAACAAGTCCTAAAAAGGCTGAAAGAGCCCGTGGACGTGTTTTTTTTAGATCCTCCGTACGGGGCGACTTTTTTGGTCGATTGTATCGAAAGAATCAGTGACTTGGAATTGTTGGCCTCACAGGGCATTATCGTAGTCGAACATTCCGCGAAAGATCAACTTCCCGAAATGATCGGAACATATCAGTTAGAAAAACAAAAACGATACGGTGGTATCGCAATCAGTATTTACTCGGAAAAATCGGAGGAACAATAGCAGATGAGAAAAGTTCTGTATGCAGGAACTTTCGACCCGATTACAAACGGGCATATGGACATGATCGAAAGAGCATCCAAATTATGTGACGTTTTGTTAATCGGAGTCATGGAAAACAAAGGAAAGAAACCGTTCTTTACATCAGCAGAAAGAAAAAACATCATAGAGAGAAGCGCAGCTCACCTTTCGAACATCGAAGTCATTACCTTTGACGGGCTGTTAGCAGATTTTGTAAATGTAAATCAGATCGAGGCAGTTGTGAGAGGGCTCCGTGCGACAATGGATTTCGAATATGAACTCCAGATGGCGCATATGAATGCAAGATTGTATAATAAAGATGTCGAAACGATCTTTATGATGACATCTCCTCAATATTCCTTTGTAAGCTCAAGCATTGTAAAAGAAGTGTTTTCTTTTAACGGTGATATTGAGGGATTAGTTCCAAATGCCGCACTGGAGGAATTAAAGAGAAAGATGAAGAATCAAAACGAGGGAGGACTTTAGAATGAAGGTTTTAGAACTTTTAGATGAGATCGATGATATCATGGATACCAGCTCCGGATTTCCGCTTACCGGCAAGATTTTAGTCGATGCTGAAGAGATTCGCGAAATCGTGCGAGAGATTCGTGTGGTTCTTCCGGATGAGATTCAGCAAGCACAGTGGATCAAAGAAGAACGCCAGAGAATCCTGGATGAAGCAAAAAATGAGTACGAATCCGTGCTCAAAGATGCGAGAGTACAGGCGGAATCATTGATTGAAAATGATGATATCACGACAAAGGCAAAAGTTCGCGCAGATGAAATCTTGCGTCTTGCTGAAACGAATGCAAAGAATCTAAAAATCGGAACTTTTGATTATATCGACAGCATCCTTTATAATTTCCAAGATAAGGTCGATCAGTTGTACGCTGTTTATTTCAATGACATGTACAATAATCTACAAAAGACTTTTGAGCAAGTAAACGGAATGCTTGCCGAAAACAGAAACGAAGTCAAAGAACTCATGTACAAATCGCAAATGGAAGAACATATGTAGCTTTTGACACGATTTGATTTTAAACTATAATAGACTACTGGGCCGGCAGGAAACTTACTGTCGGCTGTTGTATTTCTTCGAAAGGAGACTTCTTGAACGTTGTCGGGATCATAGCAGAGTATAACCCGTTCCATAATGGCCATCGTTATCAGCTTGAACAGAGCATTGCTATGACGAAAGCTGATTTTTCTGTTGCGGTTATGAGCGGCGACTTTACGCAACGGGGGCAACCTGCCTTTGTTGATAAGTGGACCAGAGCTGAAATGGCTGTTGAAAACGGAATTGATCTCGTGATTGAATTACCATTCGTTTTTGCATGTAATAACGCAGAATATTTTGCCCGCGGGGGAATCAGCATCCTTTCTCGCCTGGGTTGTGTTACGCATTTTTCTTTTGGAAGCGAAGAGGGGAACTTGGAACCGCTGCTTCGCTGTGCCAAACTCTTGCAAACGGAAACCGAAGAATTTCGTCAGCATTTGCGAACTTCACTGGACCAAGGACTATCCTATCCGAAAGCAAGATACGAAGCGCTTTGTCGTGGGGGTGATACGGAAGCCGCCCAGATGCTTCTTTCTCCCAACAACATTCTTGCGGTTGAATATCTGAAGCAATGGTTGCTCACAGAAAATGAAATGACTCCTGTTACCGTGAAACGGATTGGCTCGGGCTATCATGATCTTGCCCTCGACGGACAGTCTTATCCAAGCGCGACCGCGATACGCCGAGCTTTTCAAGAGAACGAACAGCCGATGGATATCGATCAAGCGTTGCCTATTGCGAGCCGGACGATATTAAAACGCTTAGAACGCCGTCAATTCGTTACCGGAGAGGATTTTTATGAGTTGCTAGTTTATCGCATCCTTTCTGCGGACCGCTCAGAACTTGCAGGAATTTTATCCTCCGGCGAGGGCCTTGAAAACAGAATGAAAGATGCTGTAAAAAAAACAAAAGATGCAGAGCAACTGATACAAGCAATCAAATCGAAACGATATACCGAAACAAGAATCTCCAGATTGTTGACTCATGTGCTTATGGGGTTACAGAGAGAAGATTTCTTTGAACTGTTAGAACAGGACATTCTTTATGCGAGGATTCTCGGCCATTCAAAAAAAGGGGCTGAATTATTGCGAATCATAAAGAAAGAAGAACGAAATCAGATTCCGATTCTTTCTAATATCAACAAGGAAGTGGCCGAAGACAGCGGCCTCAAAAGACTGCTATCCTATGACATCAAAGCATCGGATCTATGTAATCTGCTCCGCAAAGGGGAGCTCTACACTAACTCAGATCACGTCCGCAGTCCCTATCGAAAAACCTGAGATTTGTTTCGTGAAAAACTGCTGGTGAACAGAGAAAGATAGTGATATAATCAACTCTATTGGAGTGCAAAAAATAGTGGCAATAAAGTGTTTTGAAAAGGAGTAGAAAAATGAAGGTATTGGTCGTAAATTGCGGGAGCTCATCCCTGAAGTATCAGGTTCTGGAAATGGACGATGCATCGCTTCTGGCGAAAGGTCTTGTCGAAAGGATCGGTATCGACGGGTCAGTGATCAAACATGAAAAAACCGGAATGGATAAATTCGTAAAAGAGACCCCGATGAAGAATCACACAGAAGCAATCGGACACGTTTTAGAAGCGTTGATGGATGCAGAGTATGGCGTTGTAAAATCTATGGATGAAATCGGCGCAGTAGGACACAGAGTTGTTCATGCCGGCGAAAAATATGCAAGTTCCGTTTTAATTACAGAAGATGTGATGAATGCATTGGAAGAGTGTATCGATCTTGCACCGTTGCACAATCCGCCAAACATCATGGGAATCCGTGCTTGTCAGGAACTGATGCCAAAAACACCGATGGTCGGCGTTTTTGATACCGCGTTCCATCAGACAATGACACCGGAAACTTATCTTTATGCGATTCCTTATGAATATTATGAAAACTACAAAGTCAGAAAATATGGCTTCCACGGAACCAGCCATAAATATGTAGCAGAGAGAGCTGCAGAAATGCTCGGAAAAGACTTTAAAGACATTAAGGTCATCACTTGCCACCTCGGCAACGGCGCGAGCTGTGCAGCTGTAAAAAATGGCATCTGCATTGACACCAGCATGGGCTTCACCCCCTTAGACGGTCTCGTAATGGGAACACGTTCGGGTGCTATTGATCCTGCCGTCATTACGTTCCTCAAGCAGAAAGAAAAAATCTCGGCTGACGATGTTGTATCTGTTTTGAATAAAAAATCCGGTATGCTCGGCGTTTCCGGTATCAGCAGTGATTTCCGCGATGTAGAAAAAGCTGCCGAAGAAGGTAATGAACGTTGCAAACTGGCGATCAATATCTTTGCACAGAGAGTCAAGTCGTTCATTGGTTCTTACATCGCTGAGATGAACGGAGCGGATGCTATCGTGTTCACAGCCGGTGTAGGTGAAAATGATATTATGATGAGAGAGCTTATCTGCTCCGACATGGATCAGATAGGAATTAAAGTCGATCCGAAGAAAAACAATATTCGCGGCGAAGAGACCGTCATCAGTGCAGATGACTCCAAAATCAAGGTGCTCTTGATCCCGACAAACGAAGAATTGATGATTGCAAGAGACACCGCAGAGATCGTTGCTGCTCTTTAAAGAAAACCATTGACAGACATATTTACCCTGTGTATAATATAATACGTTCGTACACAGAAAAAAGGAGGTGTTAAATATGGCAGTACCAAAGAGGAAAACATCCAAAGCGAGAAGAGACAAGAGAAGGTCTCCGAACATGAAGATGACAGCTCCTGCATTATCCACATGTCCGCAGTGTCACGAGCCAAAACTTCCGCACAGAGTTTGCCCGAATTGCAACTATTACGATGGCAAAGAAGTCATCGCTGCAGAAGCGTAAGCACAGAACATATAATTTCGCAAAAAGAGATCGATCGTCGGCAATGCCGACGATCTTTTTTAT
>JAQUUY010000124.1 GCA_028693645.1 Eubacteriales bacterium
CGGATGCAGATATCGATCTTGGAAACAAGAACTTTGGCGGACAGGAAGCACTCGTTGTATTTGACAACGTATTTATCCCGAATGACAGAATCTTTATGTGTGAAGAATGGGATTTCGCAGGAATGCTCGTTGAGAGATTTGCTGGATATCACAGACAGAGCTACGGCGGATGCAAAGTCGGCGTAGGCGATGTCTTGATTGGTGCTGCTGCACTTGCAGCAGATTACAATGGAGCGAACAAAGCATCCCATGTAAAAGATAAGCTGATCGAAATGACTCATTTAAATGAGACCCTTTTCTGCTGCGGTATCGCATGCTCGGCAGAGGGATATCCGACTGAAGCAGGTAACTATCAAATTGATTTACTGCTTGCAAACGTTTGCAAACAGAACGTCACCCGCTTCCCCTATGAGATCGTCAGACTTGCAGAAGACATCGGTGGCGGACTCATGGTCACAATGCCGGCTGCTGTTGACTTCAAATCCGACACAAAGGTCGGTAAGAATGGCGAAACCATCGGCGATATCTGCACGAAGTACTTCGGTGGATCTCCGACGGCATCGACCGAAAACAGAATGCGCATCCTCCGTTTCCTTGAAAACATTTGCCTCGGTTCTTCCGCAGTTGGTTACAGAACAGAGTCGATGCATGGAGCTGGTTCTCCGCAAGCGCAGAGAATCATGATCGCAAGACAGGGCAACATCGAAGCTAAAAAAGAACTTGCGAAAGTCATCGCTGGTATCAAAGAATAATAGTACGAGAACTCTATAAGGACGGTTCCGTCAGGAGCCGTCCTTATAGCCCTATGGAGAAGTAATATGATTTGTGGCGTAAAGTTCTGCGGAGGATGCAATCCCCGATATGAGCGCGGCGAAGCCCTTGAAAAAATCCGCAGTCACTTTAAAGACAAGATTGAATTTCACTATGCTGAGGAGAATGTTCCTTACGATTGTCTTTTGGTCATCGGCGGCTGCACAAATTGCTGCGCATCGCATTGTCAATATGATGTAAAGCAAGATTGTGTAAGAATGTGGGATGAAAGTCATATTGAAGATATTGTAAAGAAACTGGAGTCCATGATAAGTGGTTAGAGGAGGTAGGATCATTTGAGTTGGCAGGATGATTATAAGAAAAAACTTTGTACTGCAGAAGAAGCGGTTAAGCACATCAAGAGCGGAGATGCCGTTTTTCTTGCGCACTGCGTAGGCGAACCCCCGATTCTTGTTGATGCAATGGTTGCAAATGCAAAACAGTACGAAAATGTTGAAATAAAGCACATGGTCAGCCTGGGAAAGGGAGCTTATACCGCTCCCGGGATGGAAAAACATTTTCGCGTGAATCCGTTTTTTACAGGTGCAAGCACAAGAGTCGCCATTGAAGAAGGTCGCGGAGATTTTACTCCCGCATTTTTTCACGAAATCCCCAAACTGATTCGCGAAGGAAAAGTTAGATGTGATGTCACCATGGCACAGGTCGCGCCTCCAGATGAAAATGGATATTGCAGCTTAGGAACTTCTGTTGATTATACCTGGCAGGCAATCAAAACAGCGAAGACCGTCATTGTGCAGGTCAACGATCAAATGCCGCAAACCTTTGGAGATAAAGTTCATATCGATGATTTCGATTACATTGTCGAAGCATCAACACCTCTTTATGAATTAAATCCTCCTAAAATCACCGAAGTCGAAGAAAAAATCGGAAGCCATTGTGCAAGCCTTGTTGAAGACGGCTCGACACTTCAACTTGGAATCGGCGGAATTCCCGATGCGGTTATGCTTTTCCTCGGCGATAAAAAAGACCTCGGAATCCATTCTGAAATGATTTCCGACGGTACCCTTGCGCTTTATGAAAAAGGTGTCATCACCGGAAAATATAAAAACTTTGACCAGGGCAAAATGACCGTCACCTTCCTTATGGGGACGAAAAAACTTTATGATTTTGTAAATGGGAATCCGGATGTAGAAGTAAGACCTGTTGACTATACAAATCACCCTGCGGTCGTTATGAAGCAGCACAAAATGGTATCAATCAATTCTGCCATCCAGGTCGATTTACAAGGCCAGGTCGTTGCGGAAGCGATGGGTCTCAAACAGTTCTCCGGTGTTGGCGGACAGGTCGATTTCGTTCGCGGAGCAGCGATGGGCGATGACGGAAAAGCCATCATTGCGATGCCTTCGGTTACTGTGAAAAAAGACGGGACCATGATTTCTAAAATAGTTGCCTTTGTTGATCTTGGAGCTCCGACAACGACTTCAAGAAATGATGTTGACTATATAGTCACTGAATACGGTATCGCACCACTAAAAGGAAAATCCTTACGCGAAAGAGCAAGAAATCTCATTAATATCGCTCACCCCAGTGTAAGAGATGAGTTAGCAAAAGAATTCCAAAAGAGATTCAACGAGGCATACTAAAAAATAGGCTATTTGTGTTATTTGGTTAGATTCATGTTCGGCATATGCCGGACGTGAAGACCCGGGTGATTCCGGGAGAACAAAACAGGAGGGAAGAAATGTTAGCATTAAGAGTAGTACCAAAGGTATATTATTTTGAAACCTTTAAGGAGTTCAATGACGAATTCCAGATCGGAAAAAACGATCTCGTGCTTACAAACGAATGGATGTACACCCCTTATATCAAACCGCTTGGTATCGAGACGAATGTAATCTTTCAGGAAAAATTCGGTGCCGGCGAACCCTCTGATGAAATGATTGACGCAATCGCAGACGAAATGAAGAAGTATCAGTTTGACCGAATCATTGCCTTTGGTGGCGGAACGATTGTTGATATTTGCAAGATTTTGGCACTCGACATCCCCGGAAAATCAATCGACTTATTTACCGGCGCTGTGCCTCCCGTCAAGAAGACGAAGCTTGTTGTTGTTCCTACGACTTGCGGAACCGGAAGCGAAGTCACAAATGTAGCAATCGCAGAGTTGAAATCATTGCATACAAAAAAAGGTCTTGCGGTAGAAGAAACCTATCCTGACATCGCGGTCCTCGTGCCTGAAACAGTAAAAGGACTTCCCTATAAGTTCTTTGTTACAAGTTCAGTCGACGCCTTGATTCATGCAATTGAATCGTATCTTTCGCCGAAAGCCTCGCCCTTTACTGAAATGTATTCCTTGCAGGCCATCCAGATGATTATGGACGGTTATAAAGAAATCGTTGCAAAGGGAGAAGAAGAAAGATTTAACCACCTCAAGGAGTTTGTCCTTGCTTCGAATTATGCAGGCATTGCTTTCGGAAACGCAGGCTGTGCAGCAGTTCACGCTCTCTCTTATTCCATCGGCGGAGCCTTCCACGTGGCACACGGAGAAGCAAACTATCAGTTCTTTACTGAAGTATTCAAAATGTATACCAGAAAAGATCCTAAAGGGAAAATCGCGCAGGCGACAAAGATATTTGCAGACGCACTCGGTGTCGATCCGGCCGGAGACGTTTATGGGGAGCTTGAGAAGTTCCTCAATAAACTGATTGCAAAAAAACCGCTCAAAGAATATGGTATGGTTGAGTCTCAAATCGATGAATTCACAGACAGTACCATTGCCAATCAGCAGAGATTGCTCGGAAACAACTATGTCTTCCTTGACAGAAGTGAAATCCGTGAAATCTTCGCAAACCTCTACTAATTTAAGATAATTCATGCATTTACTGAACAGCTTTCTCGCTTCCTAACCGCGGGGAAGCTGTTTTCCTTCTATCTACATATTGACTCCGAAAAGTATTTCTGTATAATTGTATACATAAATACTATTTGAAAGGAACTTGATTATGAAAGAAACACTGGCTTATAAAGTTTTAAAAGAACACCTCATCAGCGGCAATTTGATAGCGGGAGAGGAAATCACGATTAAAATCGATCAGACCCTTACTCAGGATTCGACCGGAACGATGGTTTACCTGCAACTTGAGGCGATGGATGTGGATACGATCAAAACGGAACTTTCCGTCGCTTATATCGACCATAACACCCTTCAAACGGGATTTGAGAATGCGGATGACCATGAGTTCATCAAAAGTGTCGCAAAAAGACATGGCGTTCTTTTTTCGAAACCCGGAAACGGTATCTGCCATCAACTGCACCTTGAAAATTTTGGAGCTCCGGGAAAGACCCTTCTTGGTTCGGACAGCCATACTCCGACAGGTGGCGGTCTTGGTATGATTGCAATCGGTGCAGGCGGTCTTGATGTCGCCCTTGCGATGGCACAGGGTATTTACAGCTTGACAGTGCCTGAAATCATCGGAGTCGAACTTAGCGGAAAAC
>JAQUUY010000125.1 GCA_028693645.1 Eubacteriales bacterium
CTGTTTATTTTAAAGGAAAACAAGGGCGGGTTGACTCCCACCTGGGTGACATAGTAAATCTTCAAGGCCTTGCCTTTGTCTGACGGAGGCTGTTTCATCATTAATGCATCCGCGATCAAACTGTTGAGTTGTCCTGTAGATACTCTTGTCGATCTCTTCTGCGCAACATATTTTGCGGTTTCCATGACCTTGTGTAAACGTTGTTTTTCAAGCACTGAAATAAAGACGATGGGAGCGTATGCCATAAACACAAGCTCTTCTCGGATTTTTTTCTCGTATTTTACCATTGTGTTGGTTTCTTTTTCGATGAGATCCCATTTGTTTACAACAACAATAATCCCTTTTCCTTCTTCATGTGCGATTCCGGCGATTCTTTTGTCCTGTTCGGTGACCCCCTCGGAAGCATCAATCATAAGAAGGCAAACATCACTGCGCTCGATGGCGCTCAAGGCCCGAATAATGCTGTAATGCTCAATATCACCGTGAACTCTGCTTTTTCTCCGAATACCTGCAGTATCGATTAGAACGAACTCTTCACCATCCCACGTAAAGGGGGTATCGATGGAATCCCTTGTCGTTCCCGCTATGTCACTGACGATGACTCGTTGCTCGCCTACAAGCGCGTTGACCAACGAGGATTTACCGACGTTTGGTTTTCCGATGATTGCGATTCTGGTACGTTCATCTTCTTCGTCATAATCTGCATCTTTTTCAATCTTGTCCATGACGGAATCAAGCAAATCTCCGAGTCCCAACATATTTGCTGCCGATATCGCGATTGGTTCGCCCAATCCCAATTCATAAAAATCGTAAAAATCTTCCGGCAGAATCGAAGTATCGACCTTATTCACGGTAAGAATGACTTCTTTTCCTGTTCGCAGGAGCATTTGCGCCACTTCTCTGTCTGATGAAGTGATGCCATCGCGTCCGTCTACCATAAAAAGTATGACATCCGCCGTTTCCATAGCGATTTCAGCCTGGTCCCTCATCTGCGAGAGGATGATATCTTCGGATGCCGGTTCGATTCCACCCGTATCAATCAACATAAACGGTGTGTTTCTCCATTCCGCCTCTGCATAAATCCGATCTCGGGTCACTCCGGGAGTGTCCTCAACGATGGAAATTCGCTTACCCACAATTTTATTAAACAGAGTGGATTTGCCGACATTCGGTCGACCTACCACTGCAACGATTGGTTTACTCATTTTACTATTATCCTCTTTCTCCGCAAAACCATTTCTTTTTGATCCGGCACTGCTTGCGGGGCATTTCTTTCTTATTGTTACCTTCTATAATAACAGAATTCGATGATTCCATCAAATCATTCCTAAAATAAGCTTTGTTCCCTTTTACCCCTACGTTAAAAAAGGACTTTACAGCTTAGCAGAAAAAGGGGAAAATAGAACAAGGTGTTAAATATTAGAGAAATGAGAATTTGAAAGGGGATTATCCAATATGGATGAAGAAACTAAAACAACGTCGGAAATCGAAACCGCTGTTGCAGAGGAAACAACTGCTACGCCAGAGGAACCGACTGCTACGCCAAAACCGACTCAACCAATTTATGAATTCGAACAGAAAGGCTCCAATAAAAATCCTAAGCGTTTGAAAGGTTGGATGATTTGGCTGATCATCGTCGCAGGCGTCTGCTTGTTGGCCGTCCTTTTTGCGGTAGCCTTACCAAACTTTGGTTCGAATAGTGCTGAAGTAGTTGAAACGCCAAGCTCTGATTATATTGGCGTCTTATATGTTGAAGGCGTGATTGCTTCGGGGAATGTAGACAGTTGGGGGGTCCCGTATGGCTATCAGCATCAATTTACCTTAGACTCTATCGATGAATTGATTAATGACGAAAGCAACAAAGGATTAATCCTTTATGTCGACTCTCCGGGCGGAGGCGTCTACGAAAGTGATGAACTCTATTTTAAAATCAAAGAATATCAAGAACTGACGGAACGTCCCGTGGTTTCTTATATGGCTTCGATGGCGGCTTCCGGCGGATACTATATTTCTGCTCCCGCTGACAAAATCTATGCCAATCGGAATTGCTGGACAGGATCCATCGGCGTTACAATCGGTACGGTTTATGATATTTCTACCCTTCTTGATAACTATGGCATAAAGACCGTAACCATCACATCAGGCAGAAACAAAGCAATGGGAAGCATTGTGGATCCTTTGACGCAAGAACAGCAGGCTATATTCCAATCCTTGGTCAATGAGTCGTATGAACAATTTGTTGGTATCGTTGCAGAAGGAAGACAGATGGATCTGGCTACCGTAAAAACGATTGCCGACGGCAGAATTTATTCTGCGGAACAAGCTTATAAGCTGGGGTTGATTGACAGCGTCTCTACCTACGATGAAGCAATCATTGATTTTACGGAAGCTTACGAACTTGAAGACTGTGAGATTTACGATATGGTTTATACTGACACTTCTTTTTTGGGGACTCTCTTCAGTGAACTGCCGCTCCCCAAACTCCCGCAAAGCGATACCGAAGCCGTTTTATCGCTGATTAAGAATGATGTTTCTTTCCCCATCAGCTATATGTGTGATGCTTTAGAATAATATTTTCGCTTCTTTGGGGAATGCCGCTACATGCCGGCATTCCCTTTTTTTTATTCCGTCATTTTCAATTTTTTATTGTGAAAAATGGAAAAAATAAGTGTTGACACCGTATTAGGCAATATAGTACACTGCATACAGGGAATCGTGTCATATTTTATGGCGCGAGAATTAATTCAAGAAAGGGGTATCGCACAATGTTTCAACTTGATTTAAAAAGTAGAAAATCGATCTACGAACAAGTCGTTGACAACATAAAGGAGCTAGTCATCGCCGGTGTATTGAATTCGGAAGACAAACTCCCATCCGTGCGCGAGCTGTCAAAGGCACTTACCGTCAATCCCAATACTGTTCAAAAGGCATACCGTGAGTTGGAATATCAGGGGTTCATCTACACGGTCTCAGGCCTCGGAACATTTGTGACTTCTCCCATCCATAGCGTTATGGACGGCAAGAAAGCACATGAACTCCAGGATAACATCCGGAGGGATATTAAGGAATTATTATACATGGGGATGACACGCGCACAGATCAATGAATTGTTACAGGAATTATTTGAGGAAAGAGGTGAAGGCAATGATTAAGGTCGCCGATCTGAATAAATCATTTGACGGCTTTCAAGCGTTGAACAGTTTAAATGTCAACATAAAAAAAGGATCAATTTACGGTCTTGTGGGAACGAACGGTGCCGGAAAGACGACACTGATCAAACATGTTACCGGTGTATTGAAACCCGATAGCGGAAGCATCATGATCGAGGATTCCCCGATTTATGAAAATCTGGACGTCAAGGTCAGAATGGGATATATCCCAGATGATCTTTACTTCTTTGCACCCTACAACATTCGAGAATCTTCCAAGTTCTATAGAGATCTTTATCCGACTTGGAATGAAGAGCGCTTTCAAAATATGATCCGCCAATTTGCACTCGACGACAAACGTAAACTTTCGAAATTCTCAAAAGGAATGCAGAAACAAGCGGCTTTTATTCTAACGATGTGCACCATGCCCGATTATCTGGTTCTTGATGAGCCGATTGACGGTCTGGACCCCATCATACGTAAATTGGTGTGGAAATATGTCGTTGAGGACGTTGCAGAACGCGAAATGACCGTGTTGGTCTCCTCGCACAATCTCCGTGAGATGGAAGGAATCTGTGATTCCATCGGTATCTTGAATCAAGGGAAAATGATGATTGAAAGAGATTTAGATGAGTTGAAATCAGATATCCATAAGATCCAAGTGGCATTTAAGGATGGTATTTCCGATCCTTATGAAGGTCTGAGCGTACTGCACCATGAAAGCAGAGGAACGGTGGACCTGCTGATTGTCAGAAACAAAAAGGAAGTCGTCGAAGAGCAAATCATGAAGCATCACCCCTTAGTTTTTGACCTATTACCGCTGTCATTAGAAGAAATCTTTATTTATGAGTTAGGAGGTGGCGACAATGAATTCCAAGGCATCTTATTTTAGCATCTCGCTGCCTTTGATCAAAGAAAATATGCGCAGATTCTGGGCGATTCCGGTCATTGCCTTTCTGGTATATTTCCTCTCGGGGGTCTTTCCGGTCTTGATGACTTATGACAAGATCAACAATATTGCAAGCTATATCGAAATGTCACTAAAAAACCAACAACCGTTTTATATGATGGCGCATCTGTTAGTACC
>JAQUUY010000126.1 GCA_028693645.1 Eubacteriales bacterium
CAGAGGAGGACATCCAATGAACCGACCGAGTTGGGACGAGTATTTCATGGAAATGGCTGAAGTGGCAGAAAAAAGGTCTACTTGTACGAGACGTACCGTAGGCGCTGTCATCGTCAAAGACAATCGTATCATGGCTACGGGCTACAACGGAGTGCCCACAGGAATCGAACATTGCGGAGACAGAGGTTGCCTGAGAGAAAAACTCAACGTTCCCTCCGGGCAGAGGCACGAACTTTGCAGAGGCCTTCACGCGGAACAGAATGCCATCATCCAGGCGGCGCATCTTGGTCAGAGCATTGCCAATGGAACATTATATTGTACAAATCAACCCTGCGTAATCTGCGCGAAAATGATCATCAACGCAGGAATCGATCGCATTGTCATCAAAGAAGGTTATCCGGATGAGCTCGCCGTAGAGATGCTCACCGAAGCCGGTCTGAAAATAGAAGTGTTAGTGAGGCCTTAGCCATGCGTTTACAAATATTCATCATATTTGCCGTCGCGTTTCTGATTGCGTTGGCAGTCACTCCTCTCGCGATTAAGATTGCTCCCAAAATCGGAGCTGTTGATATCCCGAAAGACGACCGTCGAATGCACACAAAAACGATGCCGCGGTTTGGAGGTCTCGCAATCTATCTGGGGACCATGATTTCGATGGCCTTTTTGTTGCCGATTGAAATCGACAAGAGAGTCGTCGGAATCGCTGTCGCGGGGACGTTGATTTTCCTCATGGGTGTTTTGGATGATATCATCGGTCTTTCGGCAAAGACAAAATTAGTTGGGCAGATTCTCGCTGCGGCGATTTTGTTCTATTGTTCAGTACACATTTCCTTTATGACAAATCCTTTTAACGGAGAAATCGTCGCGTTCCCCCTGGTTGTGAGCTTCCTCGTTACGACAATCTGGATCGTTGGCATCACGAATACAATCAACCTGATTGACGGCCTTGACGGCCTTGCCGCCGGCGTTGCTTTTATTGCTACCGTCACTATCGCTTATATCGCCTACATTCATGGACGTTACGAGATTACGATGGCCTTTATGGCAATCGCGGGTAGCTGCCTCGGCTTTTTGCCTTTTAACTTCAACCCCGCCAAAATATTCATGGGGGATGCCGGCGCCTTATTTCTTGGCTTTATGATCGCATCGATTTCGGTCATGAGCCCCTTGAAAAGCGCGACCTTGGTTGCAAATCTGTTGCCCGTATTTGTACTTGCGTTACCGATCTTTGATACCGCCTTTGCGATATTAAGAAGATACCTCGACGGCAAACCGATTATGCAGGCAGACAAAGGGCATCTGCACCATCGGATCATGGCGGTCGGAATGGGACAAAAAAGAACCGTACTGACGCTGTATGCGATCAGCGCTGTCATGGGCGTTGCTTCGATTCTTTTGAGCAGAGGATTGCCTTATGACGCGTTGATGTTGATTGTTGCCGCGGGAACACTCGTCTACGTCTTTATGAAAGATCAGGGCATCGGCAAACCCTTCAAGGAAAAACGTGGCGGGCAAAACAAAAAAGGAAAATAAATCAGCGGGAACCGCGAAGTAAAGGAACAGCAAAATGAAAGTAATGACAATCTTCGGAACCAGACCCGAAGCCATAAAAATGGCGCCCTTAGTCCAAGCGCTCGAAAAAAATCCTGAAATCGAATCGGTCCTTGTCGTGACGGCGCAGCATCGCGAGATGCTCGACCAAGTGCTCGAACTGTTTGAGCTCACGCCAAAATATGATTTAAATATAATGAAGCCGAATCAAACAATCAGCCAGATTACCACGAATGTCCTTCTTGGAATCGAAAAAGTGCTGATCGAAGAAAAACCGGACATCGTTCTTGTACACGGAGACACGACCACGACCTTTGCTTCCGCGCTTGCGGCCTTTTATCAAAAAATCGCTATCGGGCATGTGGAAGCCGGCCTGCGTACCTATGACAGGTATTCCCCGTATCCCGAAGAGATGAATCGAATCATGACCGGCCATCTTGCGGATATCCACTTTGCACCCACTGAGCGCAATCGAGAGAACCTGCTTGCAGAACGCATCGACGACAGCGTGATTCACATCACGGGAAACACGGTCATTGATGCCTTGCTTGAAGTCGTTGGAAAACCTTATGAATTTGAAGACAAAACACTGGCAAAGATCGATTTCGAAAAGCGCCGTGTCATCACCGTTACCTGTCACCGAAGGGAAAATCTCGGCGAATATATGGAAAATATTTTTTCCGCAATCAGAGACATTGCCGACGAGTTCGAAGATGTCGAAGTAATCTATCCTGTACACATGAATCCCAAAGTCAGAGACACCGCGCGCAAAATCCTAAAAGGTGCCGATCGCATCCATTTGATTGAGCCCTTACAGTATCAGCCTTTTGTGAACCTGATGGCGCGATCCTACTTTATCATTACGGATTCCGGTGGAATGCAAGAGGAAGCCCCCGCACTCGGGAAGCCCGTCCTTGTTGTTCGCCGCGAAACAGAACGTCCCGAAGCCGTCGAAGCCGGCACCGTTAAGCTGGCCGGAGTGGAAAGGGAAACCATCTACGCTATGGCAAAAGAACTGCTCGTCGACCCCGCTGCGTATGAAGCGATGGCGCATGCAGTCAATCCTTATGGAGACGGAAACTCCTGTCAACGTATCGTTGAATTATTAACAACACAAAAAATACAAAAAAATATTAAATAATTTTAAGAAGTGCGGGTGCTCGTCCGTTTTACGAGCCTCGCTTTTGCTTATCCGTTTTTGGGCGGAGCAGAAATCCTTAAACCCTACGGCGGGAAGCGTCGGCGCCCTTTTTTCATCTATAGTTCCTTTCATAAATAGTTCCAAAAAAAGCCTTATTTTAGAATAAATTCTGACGTTTGATTGTTAAATAATGAACAGAGCCAAGAAATTGTCTGTTAATTATCATTTTTGAGTAGTTTTAATTGTGCAAAAAGTATTTACTTTTTGAAACAAAATATTATAATGAATATGGTATGGGGGAAGAAGGCGCAAATTCTTCTTGATCTGTACCCGAGGAGTCGGAGGAAGCACCGCTTGGATAAAGATACAAGGGAAATGCTCAAGAAGCTGATAAGATACGATGGAATCATGTTGTTACTGGTTTTAGCGGTCTCGTTGATAGCCTTCAGAGAATATACAATTATACTGACTTGTGCGTTGTTGCTGGCTTTTCTCAATTTCCTTCTTAACACCGCCATCATAGTTCTTACGATGAGAGCTCCGAGCCGCGCTCTATTGATCGTGGTAGGGACAGTCGCGCGAATCGGCGGCACAGCAGTCCTCGCGGTTCTCTTATGCAAAGTCAACTTTGGTAATTTACTGGCCTTCATTATAGGTTACGGGTTACATTATATAGCAGTTATCATTTACGCAATGGCAAAAGGCAGGCAAAAAAACAAAAAGGAAGTGGTCAAATGAGCTTAGGTCCAGAGGTAGTATTCGAATTTGAATTCTTAGATCGCACCTTTGGTGTAACCGGGAGTATCGTTACACAATGGGTGATCATGGCGTTGCTGATGGTGGTGATTCTTATCGTAAGTAGGAACATCACAAAGATCCCATCCAAGAGACAAAGTGTTTTGGAGATGATCGTGTCTATGTTCAGCAACTTGATCAACGCAAACATGGGGCCGAGTTACAAAAGGCAATTTCTGCCGTACATCGGCGCACTGGGCATCTACATGGCCAGCATGAATCTTTGCGGATTGGTCGGCATCCCCCCTGCTACGAGAGATCTCAACGTTACTGCAACGTTTGCAGCGTTGACATTCTTCCTGATCAATGCGAATGCGATCAGCCATCTCGGAGTCGGCGGCTATATTAAAGGTTACTTCAAACCATTCCCGTTTATGCTTCCGATGAACATCATTGAGAAATTCACAGTACCCCTTTCGTTATGTTTGCGGTTGTACTTAAATATGCTTGTCGGGACGATGATTCTCGAGCTCGTCTATCATGGCTTGGGACATTTCGCCTTCCTTATCCCTGTTCCGCTGCACTTCTTCTTCGACCTTTTCGTCGGACTCATCCAAACCTTTGTATTTGCGATGCTGACGATGGTATTTGTTAAGACGGCAACAGAACATTAGACCAAACAAAAGATCTACAATCAACCGATAATGGCTGGTGACCGTTGAATGAATGGTACCGGATGTTATAAATAAGAGTAAAATTTTGAGAAAGAGACAGAATTTA
>JAQUUY010000015.1 GCA_028693645.1 Eubacteriales bacterium
AGCATTCCTGCGAAATCCCATTCTTCACACATAAAGATTCTGTCATTCGGGATAAATACGTTGTCAAATACAACGAGTGCTTCCTGTCCGCCAAAGTTCTTGTTTCCAAGATCGATATCTGCATCCGGCTCCATTTTTCTTGTATCACAAGACTGTCTTCCGTAGATCATGAAAACGCCTTCTGCATCGGAGGGAACTGCGAAGGAAACCGCAAATTCTTTATCTGCTTCTGTCATAGCAATCGTAGGCATAATCAGATGTTCGTGGGAATTGATAGAACCGGTCTGATGCGCTTTCGCTCCTCTGACTACGATTCCGTCAGGTCTTTTTTCTACGATATGTACGAAGAAATCAGGATCCTCCTGCTGACTCGGGGATTTGCTTCTGTCACCCTTCGGGTCAGTCATTGCGCCATCTACGATAAGGTCATTTTCCTGGATGAATTTGAGGTAGTTTGTAAATCTCTTGTGGTATTCGGTTCCATATTTTTTATCGATTTCATATGTCGTCGAAAATTCCGCATTGAAGGCATCCATTCCTACGCATCTTTGGAAACAAGATGCTGTCTTTTGTCCGAGCAATCTTTGCATCTTGACCTTTTTGCGCAAATCGTCTGTGCTCTGATGAAGATGTGCAAAACGATTGATTGTTTCGCCGGTGAGGCTCGATTTTACTGTCATAAGATCTGCATACTGGGGATCCTGTGCCAATTCATAAGTCATTGCCACACAATTGATCGAGGGACGAATCATCGGATGATCTACCCAATTTTCAATCTTTTCGCCAAACATATACACTCTTGTGTTAAGTTTTCTTAAGCTTTCGATATACTGCTTTCCTGTCATTAACATAGTATTACACTCCTTTTTCCAAAACATAGGGATACTGTTGTCACCAATTAAATATGCAAAATGTATGCCATTTGCACGTTGGTCGCTTCTCAGATTTTTTTATGTAGTATTTTATTTGCCATCTCGAGGAGATCAGGGCTGACAGAGGTATCAAGAACAACATCTTTGACTTCCGGCAGGCTTTCCATGAGTTCCGACTTGACAATGTCCTCTAGGGTGTACTGCGCAGAAGGACAAGAACTGCAGGCTCCCGTGAGTCTTATTTTTGCGACACCGTTCTCATATTCCGACAGAATCGCAGCCCCATTATGCGAGGCGAGCAGTGGATTCACTTTCTCTTCGAGCACCTTGTTGATTTTTTCTTTCATATCATTACCTCCCAATTTATAGTATAAAGAGAATACCCTTTCTTTTCAAGTTTTAACTGAGAATTAAGCATAGCACTCTTATTACCTTTATGGTATACTAACAAACAACATTTTACGGTATTATCTTATTAACACAGGCAGGAGGATTACTATGCGTGAATATAATATTGACACAATTTGTGTTCAGGGGGGCTATAAACCAAAAAACGGAGAACCGCGGGTCATTCCTATTGTGCAAAGCACGACCTTTGCTTATGATGACTCCGATCAGATGGCGGACCTTTTTGACCTGAAAGCCAGCGGGGCGTTTTATACCAGATTGGGCAATCCGACGACAAGCCATTTTGAAGATAAGATGACACTTCTCGAAGGAGGAGTGGGGGCACTTGCTCTATCTTCCGGCCAGAGTGCAATTCTTTTTTCTATTATCAACATCTGCAGTGCCGGTGACCACGTAATTTCCTCAACAAAAATTTACGGCGGAACCTTTAATCTTTTTGATGTTTCCTTGCGAAAGTTAGGAATCGATTTTACCTTTGTCAATCCGGACGCTCCAGTCGAAGAAATCATAAAGTTGGCAAAGCCCAACACAAAAGCACTTTTTGCAGAAACACTTGCTAATCCGATTTTAAGTGTTCTCGATTTTGAGAAATTCTCGAAAGCAGCAAAAGCAATGGATGTACCCTTGATTATTGACAACACTCTGGCCACGCCGTTCCTCTGTCGTCCTTTTGAACACGGTGCGAATATCGTAATCCATTCAGCAACAAAATACACGGATGGTCATGCTACAAGTGTTGGGGGCATCGTAATTGACGGCGGTAATTTCAATTGGAATAACGGCAAATTTGCTTGCCTCACGGAACCGGACGAAAGCTATCATGGTTTGATTTACAGCGAAGCGTTCGGACCGGCAGCCTATATCATGAAAGCGAGAGCCCAGTTGATTCGCGACTACGGTTGCTGCCCAAGTCCCTTCAATTCTTTCCTGTTTCATTTAGGCCTTGAGACCTTGCACCTTCGCATGGAACGACACAGCAGCAATGCGCTTGCTCTTGCGAAATTTCTTTCTTCACATCCCAAAGTTTCCTGGGTCAATTATCCGGGACTGACCAACGACCCCTATTTTGCACTTTCCCAAAAATACCTTCCAAAAGGTCAAAGCGGGATTCTCTCTTTTGGGATAAAAGGCGGAGCCGCTGCGGGGAAAGCACTTGCGAAACATCTCGAAATGGTAGCAATGGTCGTTCATTTAGGAGACCTTCGAACGAGCATTCTCCATCCGGCAAGCACCACTCACCGCCAACTTTCAGAAGCACAGCAGATTGAAGCGGGCATCCTTCCTGAAATGATACGTGTTTCAGTCGGAATCGAAGCAATCGAAGATATCATAAAAGATTTTGACATCGCTTTACAAGCAGTGTAGAATAAAGAACAATCAATTGAGGGGCAGATTGCCTGCCCCTCTCAATAAGGCCATGCTAGGGGAGCCGCTGCCACATCGACCATGATGCGACAGCCATTGCTGAGATTGCGGTCATAGACTGCATACCCTCACTACCTGATCCGGATAATACCGGCGTAGGGAAGCACAATTATCGACATTCGTAAGAATGCTTTGCGTTACAGCAGCTTCTTTGTCGATCCTTCTCCCCTCCTGCTGCGTCAGCTAATAAGGAGGTTTTTTTATGTCCGCAGAACAACTTCAGGGCTTTTTCGAATCCCTGACCGGCCAACTGATTACAGTGGCTGCCATCCTTCTCCTCTTCGGGGGAATTCTAATCTCTGGGAAAAACAAAAAAACGGATACCAAAGGGCTTGTGCTTTCCGCAATTTTTGCCGCTTTGTACCTTGTTTTAAACCAGATTGTTCTCTTTCAATTTCCACAAGGTGGCTCCATCACGCTTTTAAGCATGCTCGCAATCACGAGCTGTGCCTATTTGCTTGGCGTCAGAAGAGCTGTCATGGCGGGGATGTGTGCAGGTCTGATTAGTTTGATCTTCAATCCCTATGTTATTCATCCTCTTCAACTTCTGCTTGACTATCCTCTTGCCGTCGGGGCATTGGGGTTTGCAGGACTGCTCGGAAGCCGCAAAGGCAGTCTGATTACAGGGTATTTGGTTGGTATCTTATGCCGTTATTTCTGTGTCGTTTTATCCGGAGTGGTCTTCTTCGGAGAATATGCGGCGGAAGGCTTCAATGCTATGACTTGGTCTTTGTATTATAACGGAATCTATATTGGAGCAGAAGCTGCTTTGACGATTCTCGTCTTGGCCTTCCCGCCGATTCGACGTATGTTTGTCCAATTGAAAAAACAGCTTTCCTAACACTGTTTTGCTCATTCAATCTCTTTAACAAAAGCCCGGCCGATTCGCCGGGCTTTTGTTCTTATCATTCAAGTTTAGAAAAGGTTCACTTAAGCTTGGTAATCCTTACCGCATCCTCGTTGAAATCGGGAGATTTCCCTTTTCCTTCGAGAACGGTGCCTTCATAACAACAATCATCAAGAGTGACCGGCATGAAAACTACATTTTCCAAGACATCGTCCGTGCAGATAACCTCTACAACCATACTTCCGGTTTGAGATTCAAGAAGAACCTTTTCCCCATCACAAATGTTCAAGCGTTCCGCTGCTTTAGGATTAAGATTAATCTGAAAAACTCCGGGCAATGTGGTTTTCTTTTCCTCTCGTTCTTTTGATCTCCGTTCCGTCATAACGTGCCCGGTAACGAAAAGAAAGGGATACTGCGGATTAGAATCTGCGATGTGATTTTTATGATGTGTTGGCATCAGCAAGGCTTTCCCGCCTTTCTTAAAGCCGGTTTCATAAAGATAGGGTGTCCCCGGGTGATTCACTGTCGGACAGGGCCATTGCAGAGAGCCAAGTTTATCCAGTCTCGCATAGCTTATCCCCGCATAAGACGGAGTCAAAGTACGCATTTCGTTGAAGATAGCTTCTGCCGAACGATACCCACAGTCCATACCAAAACGCTTCATTAGCTCATGGAAAATCTCCCAATCGTTTTTGGCTTCTCCAGGCCCGTTGACCGCTTTACGAATCCTTTGTACTCTTCGTTCCGTGCTCGTATAGGTCCCATCTTTTTCAGCATAACATAGCGTAGGAAATACCACGTCTGCGAGTTTTGCCGTCTTTGTCAGGAAAATATCCTGTACAATCAAGAAGTCGCATTTTTTAAGAGTATTTTCAACTCTGCTTACGACCGGATCAGAAATCATGGGATCTTCATCAACAAGATAAACGGCTTTGACTCTTCCCTCCAGAATGGCTGTGTTGGTATCGGATATGCTCAGTCCGGGATCTCGACTCAACTTAACGCCCCAAGCTTCTGAAAATTTCTGATACGCCGCGGAATCGGATATAGACTGAAAATCTGTAAAACGCCCCGGAATGATTCCCATATCAGAAGCACCTTGGCCGTTGCTCTGCCCACGCAAGGTGTTGACCCCGCAACCTTCTCGCCCTATTTTTCCGCAAATCAGCGCAAGATTACTTGCGTTCATTACGCCAATGGTTCCTGCCGAAAATTGCGTCACATCCATTGCATAATAGATGGGAGCGCTGTTTGCTTTTGCATAGATTCTTGCTGCTTTTCGGATCTCCTCTGCATCAATCTCACAAATTTCCGCAACTCTCTCCGGATTATATTCTGTAACGAGCTGTTTTAGTTCAGCATAGCCTTCGGTCTTTTCAAGAATATAATTTTCATCCGCCAAACCTTCCGAAACGATAGTATGGAGCAATCCGTTAATCGCACATACGTTTGTTCCCGGTTTGATCTGCAAAAAGACATCGGCTTGCTTGGCAAGCGTTGTCTTGATTGGATCAATTACAACAAGTTTTGCGCCTTTTCGCACCGCTTCTCCGATTCTCATGGCAAGAACCGGATGTCCTTCCACGGCATTGGCTCCCATGACAAGGATTGCCTCTGCATGCGCAACTTCCGAAAGGGAATTTGTCATAGTTCCAAAACCCATGGTCGTGGTCAGCCCAATGACTGTGTTTTCATGATTGAGGCGGCCGCAGCGATCGACATTGTTTGTTCCGATTGCAGATCGCATAAATTTCTGGAAAAGGTAGCTCTCTTCGTTGGTCATTCTGGTACTTGATAGCCCTGCGATTGCATTCGGACCATATTCTTTTTTAATTTCACTGAGCCGAATTGCCGTGAAATCAAGCGCTTCCTTCCAAGAAACTTCTTCAAGCACTCCATTCTTACGAACCAACGGCATTTTTAGTCTTTGGGGGTCTTCAATATAATCATAAGCAAATTTTCCCTTGACGCAAAGAATCCCTTGATTGGCTTCTCCAAAAGCAGGTTCAATCCCTACGATGCGGCTTCCGCAAACTTTAAGATCCATTTGGCAACCAACACCGCAATTCGGACAAGTTGTTCTGACTTTTTTCGTTTCAAGAGGAATCGGTTTGCGATGTGTTACTTTAGGAAGCAACGCACCGACAGGGCAGACACTGATACAATTGCCACAAGAAATACAACCCGACTCCGCGAGTGGTTCCATTAAAGCCGGCTGGACCGTTGTGTCAAAGCCACGATCAACAAGTCCGAGGGCAGTACTTCCGACCACTTCGCTGCAAACACGAACACACAAACCGCAAAGAATACACTTGTTGGGATCACGCATCACATAGGGATGGTCGTCTTTGAATTCAATTCTATTGATTTCTCCGGCAATACGCTCAGGTTTTACATCATATTCATTTGCAAAATCATATAGTTTGCATTCATGATATTTGCCACAGCCGCACTCCAAGCATCTGGAACCTTCTTCTTCCGCTAAGATTGGAGGATATCCGGCAACAATCTCCGCGAAATTATCTTTTCGAACTTCCGGGAGAAGATGTTCCATCGTCGGTCTGCATTGTCGCTCTCTGTCTTCAAAAGTCTTCTCTGATATATCATCTCGCTTAACGACATAAGGCTCGCGATAAGCAATTTTTTCTCCGTTGAGATAAGCATGGATCACTTCGACCGCTTTTACGGCATCTCCGATTGCTTCGACGGCAATCGATATTTTATCGTTTCCGCAGTCTCCTCCTGCAAACACACCTTCCAAACTTGTCATAAACGTGTCCGCATCATAAGCAATGCCTTTTTTTCTTGTCAGGTCGATTCCTGAAAAGAAAGAAGAATCCACCGCCTGTCCGATTGCCAATATGACATTGTCAACATCGAGAGTCTCCGTTTTGCCGGGCACAGGAACAGGGGCTCTTCTTCCGCTCTCATCAGGTTCTCCAAGCTCCATGATTTGGAGTTTAATCTGCTTCACGTGACCCTTGTCGTCTTTTATGATTTCAAGAGGATTGGTCAAATTCTTAAAAATGACGCCCTCTTCTTCACCCTCTTCAATTTCGATTCGATCTGCCGGCATCTCATCCTTTGTGCGTCGATAAATGTTATAGACCTTTTTACCCATTCGAATTGCCGTACGACACGCATCCATCGCGGTATTGCCGCCACCCACAACAGCAATGGTCTGACCGACTCCGGTTTCTTCGTTTCTAATCACTTTCCGTAGAAAATCGATTCCTCCGATGACACCGTCCGCATCTTCGCCTATGCAACCGACTCCGGTTGATATCCAAGCACCGATGCCCAAAGCCACGGCATCATATTGTTTGCGAAGTTCTTCAAATGAAATATCTCTTCCAATCTGCGTGTTTGGCTTGAGTACGATACCCATTTTTTCAAGCTGGGCGACCTCACCGTCAACGACTTCTTTCGGAAGTCGATACTCTGGGATTCCATAGCGAAGCATCCCTCCAAAATGCGGCATTGCCTCAAACACAGTGATTGCATGCCCTTTTTGTCTTAAATAATACGCTACCGAAAGTCCAAATGGACCGCCGCCTATAACTGCTACAGATTTTCCGCTTTCGCTTGGAACTTCGGGGATAAACGGATCTTCAAGATCCATATCCGCGGCGAAGCGCTTAAGCCAGGCGATAGAAACGGCCTCGTCCACAAGTTTTCTGCGGCAATTATCTTCACAGGGATGCGGACAAACTCGTCCAATACATCCGGGCAGCGGAATCCTCTTTTTGATCAGTTCCACCGCTTCTCGGTATTGCCCGTTCGCAATCAAACCAACATAGCCTTGGCAATCGGTTCCTGCGGGGCAGCCATGCACACAAGGCGGACGGCAGTCTCCGACATGGTTCGACAGCAGTAGCTCTAAATTTGTTTTTCTGGATTCGAAAACTCTTTCCGTATTGGTTTTTACCACCATATTTTCTGTAATCAAAGTGGCGCAGGACTTGACCATTTTGGGGTTGCCTTCCACCTCAACGACACAAATGCCGCAAGCTCCATATATTTCGACTCTCTTGTCATAACAGAAGGTCGGGATTGAGATGCCGTTTTCTTTTGCAACGTCCAAGATTGTTTGCCCCGGTTTTCCATGGCACTCTTTTCCGTCGATTACTATTTTCATGTCATCCATTGCTCTCACCTCTCCCCCCTAATCTCTCAAGATTGCATTAAACTTGCATACTTCTTCACACTTGCCGCATTTTATGCATTTTTCCTGATCGATTACATGCTTTTCTTTGATTTTTCCGCTTATGGCAGCAACCGGACATTTTTTTGCGCATAGAGTACAACCGATGCAAGCATTTGTGATTGTAAATGTTAAAAGAGCGGTGCAGGAGTGAGCAGTGCACTTTTTCCTGTAAATATGATCCTCATACTCATTTCTGAAATAGCGGATTGTTGTAAGCACCGGATTTGGTGCTGTTTGACCCAGCCCACACATGGATCCGTCCTTGACTTTTTCGGCAAGTTCCTCCAAAAGCTCAATATCGCCGTCTTTTCCTTCTCCCCTTGTAATTCTCTCAAGGATTTCGAGCATTCGTTTGGTTCCAATGCGACAGTAATTGCATTTCCCGCAAGATTCCTTTCTTGTGAAATCAAGAAAATACCTCGCCATATCGACCATACAAGTCGTTTCATCCATTACAATCATTCCGCCCGAGCCGACGATAGCTCCCGTCTTCGTAATATTTTCATAATCGACAGGCGTGTCGATTAGCGCTGCAGGGATACATCCGCCGGATGGTCCCCCCATCTGTACCGCTTTGAACGCTTTATCATTTTTGATTCCTCCGCCGATTCCGAAAATAACCTCTTTTAGTGGCAATCCCATCGGGACTTCAACAAGTCCGCCTTTTTTGATTTTCCCTGCAAGCGCAAAGACCTTTGTTCCTTTGCTTTTTTCCGTTCCAAACGCAGCAAACGCAGCGCCGCCGTTGGTTATGATAAACGGTACATTGGCAAAGGTCTCAACATTATTGATATTGGTCGGCTTTTGCCAAAAGCCTTTTTGGGCAGGAAATGGCGGTTTCAAGCGAGGCATTCCCCGTTCTCCCTCAAGGGATGCAATCAATGCGGTTTCTTCGCCACACACAAAGGCACCGGCTCCTGCTTTGATTCTGATATCAAAGTGAAAACCAGTCCCCATGATATTGGTCCCAAGGAAATTCTTTTCTCTCGCCTGAGCCATTGCGATTTCAAGCCTTGCAATCGCCAAAGGATATTCGGCACGAACATAAATAATGCCTTCCGCCGCACCGATGGCAAAGCCGCCGATAATCATACCCTCAATCACGGCATGCGGATCGCCTTCGAGAACGCTGCGATCCATAAATGCGCCGGGGTCTCCTTCGTCAGCATTACAGACCATATATTTTATGTCAGCCTCGTTTTGTTTTGCTGCATTCCATTTGAACCAAGTAGGAAAGCCCGCGCCGCCTCTTCCGCGAAGCCCTGATTCTTTGATTTGTTCAATGACTTCATCCTGGGACATTGAGGTTAAAACTTTTCTCGTTGCTTCATAGCCACCGACAGCGATATATTCTTCAATGTGCTCCGGATTAATGAGCCCACAATTTCTCAAAACTATTTTTTCTTGTTTCTGTATAAAGCCCTGATCCTCCTCCGAAATCGTAAAATCACGGACAGGTTCTCCTCCAATCAGGTGTTTGTTCACAATGTCAGAAACCTTACTCGGTTGGATTTTGACATAACGCGCTTCCAACAACCCCGCGTCATTATATACGTCCACAATCGGTTCTAAAAAGCACAGACCGACGCAGCCCGTTTTGTCGACCGTGACATTTTTTAGACCAAGCGCCCTAATCTGCTGTTCAAATTCATTTGCGGTCTTTTTGGCTCCGGTTGCGATACCGCAGCTTCCTTGTCCTACAAGTACTTTCATTTATTTCACCGCCCCTTCTTTACGTTTGATTTCACGGAGCGCTTCTTTCACAGACTCTTTTGTTAGGTTACCAAACGTTTCGTCTCCTTCTGCATTTTTCACCATCATGACCGGTGCCAAGCTGCAGCAGCCCAAACAAGCCACATTATTTAAGGTGAAAAGTCCATCTTCCGTGGTCTCTCCGTCTTTAATGGAAAGTTCCTCTGATACCGCTTCTTCAATCATATTGGCCCCGTTGACATGGCAGGCGGTGCCTTTGCAGAGCATAATCAAGTTTTTCCCAATCGGTTTTAATCGAAACTGAGTATAGAAAGTAGCTACGCCGTAGATCTTTGCAGGTTTGATTCCTGTATTTTCAGAGATGAAGTTGATTGCATCCATTGAAAGATAACCATAAATATCTTGGGTCTTTTGCAGAATTGTAATCAAACTCCCGGGTGTCTTCGCATATTTTTCCAAAACCGGAGCCAATTCTATAAAATCGGCTCCGTTGCAACCACAGTCGCCATTGCCACTTTTGCAAGTCATCATTTTACCTCCACATACAACACGAAAAGCTCTAATGATATTTATACTCATACTGAGACGATTGAATCACATAAAATCGCTTCAGATTCTTGGATCTTGATTTTTTTTATGTAACCAAGGTATTTTTTCAAAATGAATTTCCATAATAAACAAACTAAGCAAAAGAATGGATGCGCCAAAATAGGCTCTTTTGCTCAGCACTTCTCCGGCAAACACAAACGCCGCAACAGCAGCAAAGACAGGTTCCAGCGAAAAAATAACACCTACATGAGTCGCACTTGTAAACTGCTGGGCGATTGTCTGAACAATAAAAGCAAGTCCGGTGCAAAAAAGTGCCAGCACCAACGCGGCTCCCCAGACCTTTGGAGTTTCAGGGAAATGCGGAGTTTCAATGATAAACGCAACAAGCAATTGGTAAAAACCCGCAAAACCAAGTTGCAAAACTCCTAGTTGGAAAGCATTCACCCGTTCTTTATGAACAGCTGACTCTATAATCAACAAGTGGAAAGAATATCCGAACGCACAAAAAAGACAAAAAACATCTCCCAACGCCGGCTTTAAATCCTTGTTCAATGAAAGCAAAGCAATACCGACAAAAGCCAGGGAAACTGCAAGTGCAAGCTTTTTCTCCGGTTTTTCCTTTTTTACAATAAAAGCAAGAATCGGAGTGATAACAACAGTGAGCGCACATAGGAACCCGGCATTGGAAAGGCTGGTATACATGACACCATAAGTCGCCCCCATATATACAACCATCAAAACAAAACCCAACAACGCGGCATATTTAATTGTTGTCTTGCTGACTTTTTTAAGATGAGGGAAGCCAACGAGAACGGCTACAAAAAAAGCAATCAAAAAGCGAAACGCATTCAAAGTAAAGGTCTCAAGTTCAACGAGGCTGATATCAATCAGCAAATAGGATATGCCCCAAAAAAGAACCACGACCAGCAGCATAATATCCGCTTTTGTCTGTTGTTTCATCACATTTCTCCAAACTTCTTATCAAAGAGATCCCGAAAATCTTCCTTTTTAAATCGAAGCAATCAAAAGTTCCAAGGCCATACGAGCATCGAGAATGCCACGTTTGATGTTTTTATCTACTTCAAACGCTCGCGACAACCCTTTTCGCAGTTGGATAAGGGAGTACCGTCCTGCAATCGGTATGGCTCTTCGTATCCTGAATTCATGGATATCAATCAGTCCCTTCATTTCATCAAAGCTTCGTCCTTCTTCAGAAAGTTCTTTCGTCATCAAAATGACTTCTAGTTGAGAACAGATGAGAGCAAGAAGCTTGTACTCATTCTCTCCCGATAACAGCAGATTATGGAGGAGTTTAAACGCATCTCCTTTGCGGTTTTCGGAGAGTGCATCAATCATCGAAAATACATAAGTCTCAATATTACCAGACGAGGTTTCGCTGATGTCTTCCCAAAAAATTTCTTCAGAATCACTATAGGCGATGACCTTTCGAATATCGTTTTCAAAATTATAAAGGGTGTAGTCTGTTTCTTTATCATAATAGCCTGAAAGCGCAATCCATCTGTTGATAACGGATGCTTTCGCATATTTTCCGCTCTGCTTGAGCCTTTTTTCAATAAAACCTTTTAAGAGTTTTTCATCCAACGATGAGAATTCATAACAAGCACCTGCCGTTGCAACCGTCTTGTATAATTTTCTTCTTTTATCCGCACTTTCACCCGTAAAAATCAACAAACAGGTTTCCGGTGTATTTTTGAGATACTCCGAAAGTTCATTTTCATCTTGTTCTGAAAAGCCTCTCGATTTATTACCTGCCAAAACTGGAAAATCAGTGACAAGCACCACTCGTTTTTCGGAGAGCATCGGAAGCGTCTCACACTGCTCAATCAAAGTTTTTAAAGAGAGCGTTGCACCCTCAATCTTTGAGCAATCAAGTTCTTTCACTGCCGGAGAAATATATTTATCGATTAAAGAAGATACCGCCCATTGGATGAGATACGCTTCTTGTCCAAACAAAATAAGCGGACTTTTTACGTTGCCTTCTTTGATACTTTTTTCGATTGCCTTGTATGCATGTTCTTCGTTTTTGCCTTTTGCAGAGCCATAAGCCACGTGTTTCCTTCTTTCCGATCCGTTTCAGATCATTGTCCGTATGCGAACATCTCCTTCATTGACGTCAAGTAAAATGGCGCCGTCAAGATCTGTCCTTTTAATCATTATATCTTTTTTCCCCAGTTTAT
The DNA here is from genome assembly GCA_028693645.1 of Eubacteriales bacterium. Lineage (GTDB taxonomy): Bacteria > Bacillota > Clostridia > Peptostreptococcales > Anaerovoracaceae > STD2-154. The sequence goes on from JAQUUY010000015.1 coordinate 12,220, forward strand.
CAATGACATCAGGAGAGGGGTGTCCAAAATTATTCTTTTCCCCAACTTGAATCACGGCGACTTTTGGTTTCACCATATCAAGAAAAGCATCTCCACTTGAATACTTCGACCCATGATGACCGATTTTCAAGATGGCAGATTCAATCTTTTTCGAATTCCCTCCGGAATAGAGTTTCAACAATTCCGCTTCTCCGGAAAACCCCAGATCACCGGTCAATAACACAGAGACTTTTTCATAGTTGAGTCGGATCACTAATGTCATGTCGTTTTCATCACCTTCTTGCATCAATAGATAGTTTTCTTCACCTTTTTTCTCCGGATAAAGGATATCTATGCTGATTCCCTTTTCTATAGAAATGTGATCTCCTTTTTTCAGATATAATAATTGATCCGAGCTAAGCCCTGTCTCATTTTTTATTTCCGCCTCCTCATATTGATAGCCTTCGTAAACGGCAAGTACTTCCACAGGCAGCTCATGGCAAAGAGAAACAAGACCCTCATAATGATCTTGATGAAGATGAGTCACCAAGGCAAGATCGATTCGCGGCACTCCATTCTTTAACAAATATGGCTTGAGAATATTTTTTCCCACATCATAGTTCATGGAGCCTCCGCTATCGATTAGGATGTTTTTCCCGTTTGGCGTTTTGACATGAATACAATCTCCCTGCCCCACATCTACGAACACAATATCCGCTTTATTGCCCTGAACGCCGAAAAAAAACGGTGCTACCAAGGCAAGGCAAAGAAGGAAAGAAACGACGGCGATATTTTTTTTGACTTGCTTTTCCCGAATCCATGACCAAAACAACTCAGAGCTGCCAAAAAACAAAATGCCATAATAAAGGAATAAAAAAACGAGGGATGGCGCAACAACAGTAAGAGAAGCGGCATCAAACCCGGCCGTTGTCCGGTTCAAAAATGCCATAAGCTCCAAAAGCAGTTCCGTCGCTGTCGCAACAAAAGAAAAAAGAAATCCTCCCAAAAAACTCAGCACTAGGAGAAGCAAGCCAAGCGGTATAATAACTGAAGCCAAGGCAATCACGGGGATATTCACAAAAAAGGCAGATAGAGAGATTGTCTGAAAAAGATAGGCGGTAACAGGAATCATCCCGACTTGAATGACCATAGCGGGTGCAAAAAATTTCAAGCCGGCATACAGCTTTTCATATCTGCAATAACAAGAAAGTAGCTCCACTTTGCTCAAAACCAAGGGAATTAAAAATGCCATTGTAAAAACGGCCAGATAGGATAGCTGAAAACCCGCATTGAAAAGGCGATAAGGATTCAAAAGCAAAAGAACAAAAGCGGAAAACGCAATGGAGCACGTGAAATCATAGCGACAAAATCGATGTTCTGAAAGCAGATGCAAAAGGATCATAAAAACAGCTCGCACCACAGAGGGAGAAAAGGCAGAAAGAGCCGCATAAAAAATCAAAAAAATTGCAGTAAGAAGAGATGTCAGGGCCGTTTTCCGTTTTTGGAACAACCGCCTGATACAAAGGTAAATGATACCCACATGAATTCCCGAAACCGCAAGGATATGGGCTGTTCCATTCGTTCGAAAGGCATCCGTCAGTTCCTCATCAAGCAAGGTTTTATCTCCAAATAGCATTCCCAAAAGCAATCCTCTTGCGTCCTTCGTCATTTCTTGCCCCAGACAATTTGAAAAATGCTGTTTGAGTTCTGCAAGCCTCGTGGCTGCAACATTGCCCTGCGAGAGGATTTGAATCGTTGGGACTTTTGGCGTCAGGATAACATGGATTCCTTTTGTTTTCAGATACAACTTATAATCAAACAGTCCCGGATTTCTTGCGGAAGAAGGCAAAGAAACGACTCCTCGGGTACAGATCTCCTTTCCGACCAAACTTTGAATTCCTCTCCAATCCTTTCCCTTACCGCCTATATTATCTCCATCAATAGCGTAGAGTTTCAGTAGCAAGGTTTCTCCGCACTTCTTTTTTTCTGACCCGGTTTCACAAAGGTCGATCTTAACCTCAAGGGAAAGGTTGCTTTCCTTTTCTTCCACTCTCAAGACCCTTCCAAATACCGTGACTTCACTATTATTGTACCCCTCAAGCACCGTTTTTTGATTTTCCCAAACTGAAAAATAGGAAGCGCTAATCAGAAAAACACAAAGGAACAGAAGCAGCCTTGCTTTTCGTTTGTACAAACAGAATACAAGACAGACAATTGCAAGTAAGAAAAGATAAGTCATTTTAATATTATGAGCTGCGAGGATACCCATTACCAATAAAAAAAGCAATGGTAGAATCGGTCTTCTTCCCATAAGAATAAACTCCCTGATTACATCTATCGATTCGTAATTATTGCATTTTCTTCTTTAAATGTCAATTATTATATTTTATTGGCTTCCATGGGGAACAAATTAAACCATTATGCTGTCAAACCAAATATCGCTATGGTATAATATTTTGATGAATACGAAAGAGAAAAACAAGAAAGCAGGTGTTGCAGTTGAACGATGATATTCATAATGATAAAAGTAAAGAACTGCAGGATTTCCTTGATCAATTCGATAAAATAAGCAAAGGATTTGAACAGGGCAACAGCGGTTCCGCCCCGGAAAGCGAGATACCGCCGGCAGAAAATAACTTAACCCCTCCGGTTTTCCAACAAAGCGGACGACTTGACCGGCTTCATGAATCCAAATCAAGGAGAGAAAACGAAGGTGGATCTTTTAGCTCCACCTCAGCAGAAGAAAATATGAATTCTAAAGAAAGCAATAGCAACCAAAAAAGAAAGAAGCATAAAAAGTACCGCATCAATGTAAAACGGCTATTATTTACTTTACTTTGCGGGTTTGGGATTCTTTGTGTTGCAACGGGAATTTGGGCCTCTGTCATCATTGCAACAACACCCGATATTGATGCCGATAATTTGTATTCGATGCTTTCCGAGAATTCCGTTTTGTATGATGATTCCGGCAAAGAGATTGAAAGCCTTTTCGCAAGCGGCGTTGGACTACGAACAAACCTCAACTATACCGATATGCCTGAAGACCTTGTAGATGCGTTTGTTTCTATTGAAGACAAAACTTTTTGGGAACATAAAGGCTTCAACATCGTACGTATTTTTGGTGCGATCTGGGGCAGTTTGACCTCTGGAGATTCCATTCGCGGAACCAGTACAATCACACAGCAATTAGCAAGAAATCTATATTTAGAAGACACAAAAAGCCTTCGTTCTTTGGAACGCAAGGTGAAAGAAGCCTACTATGCCGTTCAATTAGAACGTCAACTTTCGAAAGAACAGATTGTAGAAGCTTATATGAACACAATTTATCTCGGAAGCGGAGCAAACGGTGTTGAGGCGGCCTCTCAGACTTATTTTTCGAAAAGTGCTTCTGACTTGACTCTTGCTCAATGTGCCGTTCTCGCAAGCATTCCCAAAAGCCCAAACAAATACTCTCCCATCAAACGACTCGATAACATCGACATCGAAGACCCCGATTCCCTCGATTTTATCTACAGAGGCGAGGAGTACAGTATTTGGTATGAAGACGACTATAAAGACCGGCAGAGTCTTGTTCTGCAATTTATGAAAGAACAAAACAAGATAACAGAAGAAGAATACACAAATGCCATCGCGGAAGATATTCGTGCGGAAATCAAACCCACAATCAGCGCGTCCTCCGATATTTCGTCCTATTTTGCAGATTACGTGATTGACGAAGTGAAAACAGATCTGATGAAAGAATACGATATGAGCGAGGAAGATGCCGAGTATCGCATTTATAACGGCGGTCTACGGATTAAAACCACGATGAATCTTTCTATCCAAAAAATTGCCGAAGCGGAATTCAATAAAAACGATAACTTCCCAAAAGTTATCGGACTTCGCAAAGACGACAATGGTAACGCCTTAGATAGTTCCGGAAGAATCCTTCTTTACAAATACTCAAATATGTTTGACGACGAAGGTCGCTTCGTTCTTGCTCCCGGTGAATTTAAGAAGAACGACGACGGATCTATGACGGTTTACAAAGGAAAGCGCTTGAATTTTTTCAGAACAGAAGTTGCGGGTGCCATTGATCAAAGCGTAGAAGTCAAACCGATGTACCAAATCGAAGACGGAATCTTTTATAGCATTCCCGGAGCCTACCTTTTAATCCCTGCGGAATACAAGACCAGAGATGAAGAAGGAAATCTGATATTAAGCAAAGAATTCTTTGAAAAAAAGGGCGATGAGATTCCCCTACAAAGCGAGGGCCTCGTCTTCAGTAACTTCTATTATCAGTTGCAAGGAAGAGTGATTCAACCCCAATCGGCTATGGTTATCATGGACTATAAGACGGGTGGAATCAAAGCGATGGTCGGTGGTAGAAGTCTGAGCGGAAAACTTCTTTTCAATAGAGCGACCGCCACCAGACAGCCTGGTTCCTCCATTAAGCCAATGGCCGTCTACGGTCCTGCACTTCAAAACTCTGCCGATTTAGCACAAGGCTCCGAGAGTTCCGATGCAAAGATCTGGACAGCGGCAAGCTTGATTGATGATGCTCCTTATGTCGTCAATGGGAAACTATGGCCAAAGAACTGGTATTCCGGTTACAAAGGTCTTTGCACTCTTCGCCAATGTGTCGAACAGTCCATCAATGTCGCTTCCGTCAAAGTTTTTTCAAATATTGGTGCCGAGACTTCTGTCTCCTACCTGAAAAAGCTTGGGGTCACTTCGATTGTTGAATCCGGTGATGTAAACGACATGAATGCTGCGGCACTTGCTCTTGGTGGTATGACAAAAGGGATTTCGCCGCTGCAGATGACTGCCGCCTATGGTACATTCGGAAACGAGGGCGTTTACACGCAGCCCGTCTCCTACACAACAGTAACAACAAAAAAAGGTGACTCCCTTTTAGAAAAGAAACCGCGAGAAGAGAAGGTCTTTGACAAAGTCATTGCCTTTATCATGACTGATATTTTACGCACGACCGTCACGAACGGCATCGCCGGTTCTGCTGCCATTGGTTCTCATCCCGTTGCAGGAAAGACCGGAACGACTACTGATAATTATGATGCCTGGTTTGTTGGACTGAGCCCCTATTATTCGGCAGCAGTTTGGATTGGAAATGATATCAATTTAGAGCTTTCGCAAGGAAGTGTCTCCGCGGCACGCCTTTGGAGCAAAGTAATGAGGCAGGCACATAGCGGACTTGCCGCCGCCTCGTTCCCCAAATCCGCCGACGTTGTGACGGCATCCATTGATACCAAAAGCGGGAAACGCCCCTCTGACCTCTCCGCACTGGACCCGCGTGGAACCGTGAGAAGCGAATATTTCGCACCGGGAACGGTTCCGGTAGAAACCGATGATATTCATGTCTCCGTCAAGCTTTGCAATGACTCAGGCTACCTTGCCACTCCCTATTGTACTAACGTTTCCACAAAGGTATTGGTACGAAGACCAAGTGATTCGAACCTCACTTATGGAAGCTACAAAGTCGGGGATATTGACTACGAAGCGCCAAACTACTACTGCAATAAGCACAACTTAGATCCTGCGACCTATCCGATTGACCCCGCCGTTACCCTCGATGATAGTTTTGTTTGGAACGAGGACAACAGCGAAGAACCCACAGAGCCCGGAGAAGAAGAACCCACAGAACCGACACCCAGCGAAAATCCCGGAGACTCAACCAAACCAGATTGGCTTAACTAATCTTACCCCCTTTGAAAAGCAACACAAAACCGGCAGTCAAATGACTGCCGGTTTTTATTACTGTGTATTGAATTATTCGCCCTTCTTAGTCAAGGCTCCGGAAGCACATAAGTTATCCCATTCTTCAATGATTGCGGGGATGACTTTGTAGAGGTCTCCTACGATGCCATAGTCTGCAACTTCAAAGATGGGAGCATCCGCATCCTTGTTGATGGCGACGATGATGTCAGAGGTCTGCATTCCGGCAAGATGTTGAATCGCACCGGAGATGCCGCAGGCAAAATAGATTCTTGGTTTGACCGTCGTTCCGGTCTGTCCGACCTGATGAGAGTGGTCAATCCAACCTGCATCGACCGCGGCTCTCGAAGAACCGACAACGCCGCCAACCTTATCGGCGAATTGCTTGATTAGTTGGAATCCGGAAGGATCTCCGAGTCCACGTCCGCCCGAGCAGATGATTTCCGCATCCGTAAGGGAAACGATTTCTTTTGTCGCTTTTACAATCTCAACGACCTTTGTTCTGATATCAGAATCCGAAAGAGTGTATTTAACTTTAATCAGTTCGCCCTTTTTGCTCGGATCCTTTTCAAGTTTGCTCATGACGCCGGGTCTGACGGTAGACATCTGCGGTCTTTTCTTGGGGCAGATAATCGTAGCCATGATGTTTCCACCAAAGGCAGGACGAGTCTGTTTCAAGTTTTTGTCCGGAGAATTCGGATCCATACCGGTTGTATCAAGAGTCGTGTATTTGTTCAAGTAATCGATGTAGTTTCCTGTGTTCACGTCAAGACGAGTACAGTCAGCTGTCAGTCCGGTGTCGAGCCTTGCAGCGACTCTCGGTGCGAGGTCTCTTCCGATATGTGTTGCTCCAAAGATTACGATTTCGGGCTTGTATTCTTGGACGGCATCGGTCAGCACCTTTGTGTAACCATCGGTTGTATAATTGGCAAGAAGCGGATCATCAATCTGATAGACGACCTGGGCTCCGTACGCATAAAGTTCGGGAACAAGGTGATCTGTATTGCTTCCAATCAAAACCGCACAGACATTTCTGTCCCCGATTTCCTTTGCAAGCTTGTTTGCTTCGCCAAGGAGCTCAAGCGCTACATTCATAATCTTTCCGGCTCTTTGTTCGGTATAGACCCACACATCTTTGTAAGCAGAAAGATCAACGGGACCTTTCTCATCAGCGGTCTGCTCAATCGCATCAAAGGGACAAGCAGGGATACAAGCTGCGCAAGCGGTGCATTTTTCATTAAATACCGCGATTTTATCGACCATGTCGATGGCCTCAAAGGGGCAAGCCTTCAGGCAGAGTTTGCAGCCTTTACATTTATCATTAATAACTTTAATTGCCATTACTCGTTCCTCCTCCTATGAGATTACATGCTTTTCCAACAACTGGCCAAGCAGAGCTTTTGCGGTTTCTTGCACAGTATCAAACTCAAGCATCTTTCCTTTTCCTTTTGCCGCAGGGGTAAAGGAACGGAATACATTAGTCGGAGATGCCTCGAGTCCAACGGTGTCTAAGTCGATTGCGAGCTCTTTTGCGCCCCAAGTCGGAATTTCATGTTTCACTGCATCAAAAATGCCGCCGATGCTCATATATCTCGGAGTATTGAGTTCTTTGATTGCTGTAAGCATGCAAGGAAGTTGGATTTTAATCAGTTCATAACCATCCTCCAGTGCACGTTTTACCGTCACTTCTCTGCCATTAAGTGAAAACTCACTGACATAAGTTACTTGTGGAATGTCGAGCTTTTCCGCAAGCTGAGGACCAACCTGCGCGGTATCTCCGTCGATTGCCTGACGACCTGCAAAGATCAAATCATAATCGCCGATTTTTCTGACAGCCGCAGCAAGTGCATTTGAAGTTGCCCAAGTATCCGAACCACCAAGAGCACGATCGGAGACCAAGATTCCTTCATCAGCTCCCATCGCCATACATTCGATCAAAAGATCTTTTGCCTGCGGGGGACCCATGGTGATAACCGTGATATGTGTATCCGGATACATGTCCTTGATTGTCAAAGCTTCTTCCATTGCATTTGCATCATCATGATTCAAAATGCTTGGTACACCTTCTCGGATCAATGTATTTTTGACCGGGTCGATTTTAACTTCATTGGTGTCTGGTACCTGTTTTGCACAGACAATTATTTTCAATGCCATTTTTTCTTCCTCCCTAAAGTCTATTTTTTGAAGACATCCGCAGC
>JAQUUY010000127.1 GCA_028693645.1 Eubacteriales bacterium
CTTGCACAAAAGCTGGAAGAGTCAGGCTATAAATTTTCTTCTGCAAATTCCATTAATATAGGAAGACTGATTCCCCAGGTTGCGTATTATGTTTGGTCGTACGTCAAACTCTTGGAAAAGGGAGCTGTCAAAAACGGCGAAAAAATCAACATTGTTGTTCCGACCGGAAATTTTGGAAACATCTTAGCCGCCTACTACGCCGGCAGGATGGGAATTCCTGTAGGTAAATTTATCTGCGCTTCTAACGAAAACAAAGTGTTGACGGACTTTATCAATACTGGCGTCTATGACATTCGTAGGGACTTCTTTGTAACCAATTCGCCCTCTATGGACATTTTGATTTCGAGCAATCTCGAAAGACTGCTTTATCATTTGGCGGGAGGAAATGGCGACGAAATTGCGAAGCTGATGGATGCGCTCGAAAAAGAGAAAAAGTACGAGGTGAGCGATACAATCAAGCAGGGGCTCGCATCTTTCTATGGAGGCTTTGCTGATGAAGCGGCAACCCTTGAAGCCATCGGAACGATGTATCGCGAAAATGGATATCTGATGGATACCCACACAGCTGTTGGCTATAAAGTATATGAAGACTACCGAAAAGCGACAGGGGACAAAACACCGACAGTAATCGCATCCACGGCAAGTGCTTACAAATTCGCGGAGAGTGTAGTCGAAGCAATCGGGCTTCCCGCCGAAGTGGACGGATTCGCAAGCGTCCGTGCGCTGAATAAAGAGACCAAAGTTCGAATCCCTGCGGGACTTTCCGGATTGGAAGAAAAACCGGTCAGACATACGGGCGTTCTCGAAAAAGACGGACTTGCCGAAGCGGTAATAAAAGTGCTCCGTTAATTTAATAACTAATAGAGTAAAAGTGTATAAAAGAATCGGCTTTCCAGTGTAAAAGGGAGGCCGATTTTTGTTTTCCGCAGTGATTCGACGCAAAAATGAAACAAAAAAACATAAAAAGTACAAAAGAAAACGAAAGAGACATAAAATTTGCTATATTAATTGACAGTAAATTGATTGAAAAAGTGAAATATACCAACAATTTGAGGTTAAATAATCTGTCAATTCTGTGAATAGTGAAATAATTGGCAAACAAAATCATTTGTGATACAATACCTTCATATTTATACACTTGTTCTTATTACTTGGGAGATTGATTCTTCAACAATTATCGTCCAATTATCCTTTTGGATGATGACCCGAAAGTCAATCGGTTTGTTTAATGAAAAGCGAGTAAAGGAAATGAAATTTCACAAACATCTCTCGGCTATCCATGTGGAGCATCATAAAAACACCGCAGAACTCCCCACGGAAAAAATGCCTGTCCCCGACAAACTGTACATTTCTATGGTACAGCACATTGGGGCCCCCTGCCAACCGATCGTTTCGGTCGGAGACTATGTCAAGGTAGGGCAAATGATCGGAAACAGCGATGCTTTTGTAAGCGCACCGATCCATACCGGAGCTTCCGGTACAGTAACAGCCATCGAAAACATTATGACTTCGATGGGCGTCTATCCGGTTGTTACAATTGAGACAGACAAAAAACAGGAATTATTCGAAGGGGTCGTTGCGCCGACGATAACCGACAAAGATAGCTTTCTCAAAGCTGTCAGAAATTCGGGTCTTGTAGGGCTTGGAGGCGCTGCATTTCCTACCCATGTGAAATACAACCCTAAAAACCTCGATGAAGTCGATACACTGGTCCTTAATGGAGCAGAATGCGAACCTTACATCACATCTGATTATCGGACAATGCTTGAAGACAGTGATCTCCTGATTAACGGAGTCAAAGCAATCATGCAAAATCTGGGAATCAAACGAGCCGTAATCGGCATCGAAAACAACAAACCCGAAGCAATCCGCAAGTTAAAGGAACTCACAAAGGATGCCTCGCAAATCGAGATTCTCGAACTTCGGTCTCTCTATCCGCAAGGTGCAGAAAAAGTTCTGATTTATGAGGCGACCGGCAGAATGGTTCCTCCGGGCAAACTTCCTGCTGACGTTGGCACGATTGTTTCCAATGTTGCTTCTGTCGTTGCCTTGGAAAAATATTTAGAAACAGGAATGCCTCTTGTTTCCAAAAAACTTACGGTAGACGGCAACGTGGTTAAAACACCGAAGAATTTGGAAGTCCTAATCGGAACAAAGATTTTTGAGGTTATGGAATACTGCGGCGGCTATACCGCAACTCCCGCCAAAATCCTTATGGGTGGACCAATGATGGGCAGAGCCATTTATGATGATGAGTTTTCCATTATCAAGAATAACAATGCTATTTTGGCCTTTGACAGAGAATGGTCTACACAAGCCAAAGAAACGGCGTGCATTAATTGCGGACGTTGTATGCAGGCTTGTCCGCTTAACTTGGTCCCGACTGCCTTAGCAAAAGCCTATAAGAAAAAGAACCTTGAAGAGCTCAAAAAACTCCAGGTCATGATTTGCATGGAATGCGGTTCCTGCACCTATGTATGTCCTGCAAAGAAACCGTTGAGCTTTACAAACAAGCTGGCTAAGCTATTCGTTCAGGAAGGAGGGAAAAAGTAATGAGCCGTAATATCAATGAAAATCTTATCGTTGCATCCTCTCCACACGTAACGGATAAAATCACAACCTCGAAAATCATGCTTGATGTCATCATCGCCCTGATCCCGGCATTCATCATGTCCGGCATCATCTTTGGGCCGAGAGCCATCATCATGACAATCGTTTGCGTTGTCGCTTGTATTTTCTTCGAATATGCATCCCGCAAACTTTTGAAGCGCGATAGCACGATTTCAGATCTTTCTGCTGTCGTAACCGGTGTTTTGCTCAGCTTCAATTTACCCTCAAACCTTCCGTATTGGATGGCTGTGGTTGGTTGCTTTGTTGCAATCGTTGTTGTTAAGCAGTTATTTGGAGGAATTGGACAGAACTTTGTCAATCCGGCTATCACGGCGAGAATCGTTTTGATCGTTTCATTTGCGACACCGATGACAACTTGGCCCATCCCCGAGCGTATTTTCTCTGCGGCGGATGCCATCACAGGCCCAACCCCTCTCGGAATCATGAATATGGGTGGAGACCCGAGCACACTTCCTTCTAATATGGAGTTGTTCCTTGGTTTTGTCGGAGGTTCTCTCGGTGAAACGAGTGCGGTCGCACTTTTACTCGGCGGAATCTACCTTGTTGTCCGCAAAGTGATTTCTCCGGCAATTCCGCTTGCCTTTATCGGCACGGTCTTTGTCTTTGCCCTTTTGGTTGGGCAGGATCCAATCTTCCACATCTTTGCCGGCGGTGTCATGCTCGGAGCAATTTTTATGGCTACCGACTATTGCACTTCCCCGCTTTCATTCAAAGGAAAGATTGTTTTCGGAATCGGCTGCGGCTTAATTACAATGATGATTCGTGTTTTCGGTTCTTATCCGGAAGGCGTTTCCTTCTCAATCCTACTAATGAACATTCTTACCCCGCATATCGACACTCTTTGTAATCCTATGTACAAAATGGAAAAGGGAGGTGCGGCAAAATGAATTCATCTAAGAAAGAGCTGATTGCACCCTCTTTGGTGCTTTTCCTAATCTGTCTTGTCGTTACCGCGGCGCTTGCCGGAACCTATCAGCTGACGCAACCGATTATTGAAAACATCAATGCTGAAAACGCGAATATCGCAAGAGGCGAAGTGTTGCCCTCCGGTGCGGATGGTTTTACAAAAGCAGACAGTGAATTAATCGAAAACGTTGTTGACGTCTATCAGGCAAACAATGGATCGGGAATGACCTTTACTACAGTGGACAAAGGCTTTGGTGGAACGATTACCGTTATGGTGGGAATCGACAATGCCGGAGCAATTACCGGAGTCAAGGTCACCGGACACTCAGAAACACCCGGCCTTGGAACCAAAGCGATGACTGTCGATTATCTGTCCCAATATGTAGGTCAAACTGCAATCACGAGGACGGATGAAGCCGAAAAGACACAGATCGATGCGATTACAGGCGCGACCGTTTCCTCGAATGCTATCTTTAGAGCGACTAACACAGCGCTTGCTCAATATGAAGAGATCGGAGGTGTACAGCAATGAATAAAATGAGTATCCTTACAAACGGGATTATAAAAGAAAATCCTGTACTCATCTTGCTTTTAGGTACTTGTCCTACGCTCGCTGTTACGACTTCCGCGATTAA
>JAQUUY010000128.1 GCA_028693645.1 Eubacteriales bacterium
GAAGGCCAATTTTTCACTTCCCGAGCTTAATTTTACTCGTGAAAGGTCTATGTTTGAAGAGGCGCTGGCATTGAGAGGGCATAGTAAAACAAGAGTCATCACAACAAGCAAAAAACGGCTTATTTTCCTTCTCATCGTTACACCTCCCCGTTCAAAACAGCAGCAATATCATTCAGCCCTTCGTGTTCCGGATCAACATACAGGCCTTCATTGACATAGTAAAATGCCTTGTCTATTTCGTCCATAGAAAGCGACATCAGTGCGCAGCCAACAAAATTATCTCCCTCAAAGGGGTTGACCCGCAACGCCGCCTCATAATGCTGCAAGGCTGCCCGATAGTCTTCAGGATTTGCTGCGAGGCTTTCCCTTGCGAGAATACGCAGATACTTGTCATCAAATCCAAGTTCTTTGCGGGGATAAGTACTCTTCTCCGGCTCATAGGCCGCATAGATTTCATCTTCGAGCTCCGTCAGTTTCGACTTTAGCTGTTCCAATTCTTTAACCGGCATCACGAGCAGAACAGAAAGTGCTTCATCGTTTTCGGCAGAAAAGGCCGGATTTACAATTGCCTTTTCGTAACATGATTGTGCTTCATTATTTTTATCCTGTGCGTTATAAACAAGCCCTTCAAAATACCAAGGATACGGTGAGGCATAATTCATTGATGCAATTTCTTCCCAATCGCCGAGGCGACCGTCCACAGTTTCTTTAAGAGATTTCCCTTCGCTCTTCAGATAGAGCAAACTGTCCACGCAATAACGCATCGATGAAACAGATGCTGCCGCCCAACCATAAGCGTACTCAGACTGAATCTTTAGTCCAAGTTCTTCATACTCATTCCCCTGTTCATAAAACTTTGTAAAGCCATTGATATAGGCATCTGCGATTTTTGTCGTGCCCGATTCTTCAGCACCACAGCCTGTGAGCAAGACGGAACATACTGTCAACGTGATTAGCACGGCACAGCAACGCCGACACAATTTTTTCATCCTTCACCTCCGCGATATGAACAGCGGAGCGCATCATTTTGCACTCCGCCTTGTCTTTTTAACTCAGAATCAATCCATCGTCTCGTAAGTTCTGACAGCCATAAGGATTGCGGCTTCTCTTGTCGCCATACCGTAGCCTGCCGCTTTTTGCGCGGTCGTGGTTGCCTTTGGCATGAAATTACCGGAAGCGTCACCCTTGATGATGCCAAGTTTCGACATGTATTTTGTCGACTCACCCGCATAAGCGGAAATATTCTTTTGGTCAGGGAAATCCTTGACATTTGAAACACTGTAGTCTGCGTTCGGAGCAATACCTTTGATTGTTCTAAAAAGCATAGCCGCGCATTGTTCTCTGTTAATCAATGTTTTTGGTGAGAAGGTATTAGGAGAAGTACCTGCGGTGATTCCAAGTCCGTATGCTTTTAGAATCTGGCTGTTCTTTGTATCCGTAAACGGATTTACGGCGATAGGACTCGTAGCAGTTGCGGTAACTTTTTCATAAAGCAGTACGGCCAGTTCACAAAATTCTTCACGCGTAATGGGTTTTGTAAGATCAGCACCTTTGAGGATGTCGGGGATAAGGCTGAGCTCATTTGCCTTAGCAAGTTCGGGTTCCGCCCAAGTGCTTGCATCAGCGTAGAAACTGCCCGAACCGATTGTGACTACATTAGATGCAGGGGAATTAATCGGCTCCACATCCGGCCAACCCTCGTAATAATCATAATAGACCTTGAGTTTGTAGGAATACACATGGCTCTTGATATCAACGGAGGTCAAACTCCCTTCATCGATAGGGTCAAAGGTGATTGGAAAATTCTTTGCCGTGACGGGGCCTTCACTTTCATCACCGCCGGTGTAAACATTGATGTATCCACCGCCCCCAAACTCGGTCCAAGCGCCGCTATCGACTTTCACTGCATAATCCCAGAAAACAGATCCTCCGGCAGGAGACTCACTGTCGATATTCAGAACACTCTGTGGGAAATATACCTGTGCTTGAAAATAAGGAACTCCCTCTTCATTCTGCAAGAGTTCGATGCTTTTGATCGATGGCGCCTCAAGTGATGTGGGCACTCCCGCGGGCAACGAGCCCATCGCGCTGACCGGAATCGTAGCGCCGATCATAATCAGTGCAAGAATACAAGCCAATAGTGTTTTTTTCATAATTCTGTCCTCCCATTTCCGTCCTAAAATTTGTGTTTCTTTGCGTAATAAAAGAAATTCATTTGTGGCATTTCGTTCGGTGATTCTTTATGCAACTGTCCGGGTAAGCAATGGGCAGTTGACTTGCCTACTATTTAACATTACACCCATTATGTATCAAATTCAAGTTTTTGCTCTGCGTGGTTAGTGTCAAGTAATCGTTGGCAATTTTTTTGTCTTATCTACATTCCAGTGTTAACCTGTAATTTTTGCTGATAAAATTGTCTTCTAGTTGAAGCTCTTTCCTTTCTTCTACCTCAAAATTTCCAGCTACCGATAAATCAGGTCTGAATAGCTCCTGTCGACAAGCATGCTAAGTATCGCTTTCCTTCCATTCGTCATAAAAGCTTCTGTATAGGGTTCTCTTCCTCTAATTGGGTAGCAGTAGCCTCTGCCGTCTTTTTTCGGCGCCTTTGCCGCACTCAGAACTTCTTCTATCGTTTCTATGTAACGTTCTGGCAGCACCGTCCTTGACAGGGATGTTATGGTATCATGCAGATTTCCACATACCTTTTTGCACAGGAGACGCCCCATGTTTTCCGCTCCTGATTTGCTCCAGCTCGCCTTCTGATGCTTCATCCTCTTGGCAGCTCCATCACATACGTGATGCTCCATGGTTCCTAGATTGCGGTATTCCACACCCTCCGGTGGTGTCGGCAATTTCAGCCCTCTTTCCTGATATGGGATCAGTCCTTCTTTGTTACTGCTAAAGTATCCATATAGTTCCATCAGTTTCTGTTTCTCTGCCGGCTCCTCAGCTAGTTCAGCAATCCCTTTTATGTATGTCAGCAGGTCTTCTATCCTCTTCTCTGATAAAAGTCTTCTTACCGCTTCTTTTTGTTTTTCGTCTTTTACTTTTCTTGTAATTTCACGGTTTTTATGAAATGGGTCTAGTTGAAAATGTACGTCTGCATCGACTAACCCGCCTTTAATCCAGCCACCTCCGTCTCCATTTAAAATCCTTACTGTGATTTCATCGGTATCAAACACTGCTGAAATGGCACCTTCTTTTTTTCTCTGAAATTCTTTTGAAGATTCAAAGCCACACACTAAAACTTTATTTCTCAGGGCATAACGTCCTTTTGCTTTTTCTTCCCATCCATCATAGGCCGCTGCCATCTTCATCTCACATTTGCGCTTTTTTTGGGGCCGGTCTTTCCTCTGCATATTGATCCACACTCCATCGGCTTCCTCAAACAGGATCGGTGTAATCACTTCGCCTCTCCCTTGATCGGCTTTCGCAAGCTGGGCTTCCACTTCCTCAACCTCAGAAAGTTTCTCCCCTAAATCCTGAATGACATTCCAGGCTCCTCCGTGGCTGATGGTCTGCCCGGTCATGCTGCTCACTCTCTCTGCCGTTTCACGATAGGAGCAGACACTTGCACACTCCGCGATTCGGGCTGCCAAATTGGATGTCACCTTGCCATAGGTGTCAAGCCTGAGCACTTCGTCCAGAAGATAGACGCAGGCAGCTTCTCCACTTTCCAGCTTCGTCTCGTATACAGTTCTGCCGTAAGGAACTTCGCCCATCAGAGTTTTCAAAGAAGTCCAGCGCTTCCCTCTGTGGCGGTATTGCTTCTTATCTCTTTCGTTTTCAAGGTGTTCATCCATGATTTCCAGCACCTGGCTCATCAATCCTGCTGCAAATTCACATCCGATTCTGAAAATCTCTTTCTCCAGGGCATTGAAATCCATTCCTTTTTTTGATAACATAGTTTCCATCATACAAACCTCCTGCGTGTTTTTTCTGCAAATTAAATATTACAGGTTAGTTTGTATGTAGGGAAGAGGGTTTTACTCTCTTCCTGTTTTTTTGTTATCTTTGCCAATGAAAATTATACTCTAAGCTCTGCGTGGAAAGCATTTTTTCGCAGTTTTCATATCCAACCCGACTTTTACTAACAAACGACAATCGGGACGCACTTGCTCTCGGAAAAAAGCGCAGTCGCAGAGAATCACTTTCAGCAGAG